>NZ_JBDKWG010000148.1:0-154172 GCF_040151475.1 Reichenbachiella sp. MALMAid0571
AAACTGGTCGCTTCTACTATTGTAAGCAGGTGGGAATCTCAAGATGCTACCATTGAAAACTGTTTGAACTGGTTAAATCAATACCAAAGGCAGATCGAAAGAAATTTGGTTACAGGCTATGGATAATGTGACAAAGTAGGGTTATTCACTTAATTTGAAAGATATAGAAAGCGCAGAGTGTATTTTACTTGGTTGTTACTAACAACCTTTACAACAAAAGTCTTTAATCATATAAAATGCGAATAACCTTCCTTCTGATTTTATTGTTTATTCAGCTCAACCTTAGTTTAGCACAGGTGTCAGTTGAACAATTGGAATTAATTCACGGAAGTCATAATGTGGGATTTATTCATTATAAAACTTTTGACAGTTCCAGAACATACAACCGAATATACGACTGGACAAACGTGAATATACCAAGACCAATTCCGGTTAGCATTTGGTATCCCTCAGATGAAAATATTTCGAGCATTGAATCACTAGTTGTATTGGATTATATGAATATTCTAAAGGAAGAAGAGGAATGGGAACATCTTCCGGACGAACAAATTTTGAACTGGTTTTATTATCCCAATACACCATCCAATCAAAATCACCTTAAGGAGCCTACTTCAGCGTATCCCGAAATTATTCCAGCGAAAGAGAAATTTCCTGCTATAGTTTACGCACCTGGTTATCAGGCATCCTCCATTGAAAATTTTGCTCTTTGTGAATTTTTAGCCAGTTATGGATATGTAGTAATTTCCAGTCCAAGTCGTGGAACTGAAAACCGTTTTTTTGAAGGTGGAACAGAAAAAGACATGGAAACTCAAGCGCAGGATATTGAATTTCTAATAAAGGAAATCAAGCAATATCCTTATGCTGATCAGAATAAAATAGCTACCATAGGATTTAGTTACGGAGGTTTATCCAATGTATTGGCTAAAATGAGGGACGATAATATTAGAGCCATTGTGAGCCTTGACGGAAGTATCAAATATCAATACAAAACATTAAAAAAATCACCATTTCACAACATTGAAAAAGTAAATGTCCCTTTTATTCATTTTTCTCAAAAAGAAATTCCACACGAAGTTCTAATTGAAGATAAAATAGATTCTGCACTTAATACAGAATTTGAATTCTATGACAATCTAAAATATAGTGAGGCATACCATTTCCAATTTCACAATTTGACTCATTCATATTTCAGCACGCTGGGTGTTTTATTTCAAACCAGAGACAAACGACAGGACAAGAGTGATGTTGAGATTATGGAATCGTATAGATGGATGTCCATTTACACACTTAATTTTCTAAATGCTTACCTAAAAAATGACTCACATGGATTAGAATTTCTAAGACGAGAGCCAGATAAAAATACCAATCAAACCAGATTAATTTCTAAAACAACAAAACCAGCTGCCAATCGAAAATTCAGCTTCCGGGATTTTAATGATACAGCTTCCAGGAAGAATTACAAGAATCTTGAGAAGTTGTATGATTCGTTAATTAATGTTTATCCAACATTAGAATTACCAGAAGGAAATCTTAATAACCTTGGACTACAACTCATTTTTAATCCACAAAAATCAGAATTTGGTATAAGCATTTTTCTATTAGCCACAATCATTTATCCTGAATCAGCAAACCTATGGGATAGTCTTGCTGAGGGATACTTATTTATTGGTGAAAGTAAGAAGGCTATACAGAGTTTTGAGAAATCACTGGAATTGTATCCTCAAAATCAAAATGCAATAAATAGATTAAATGAGCTAAGAAAAGCCGTTAACAAATGATATGCGTATTCCTCATACCTGTCAGTTTGAAACTGGCATGTAAATCCGCTAATTAGAAGAAATTAAATAAGTCCAAGAGTGGGTACTGTATCTGGACGTTAAAGTAATTTTCATGCTTTTGTTTGAAATATAAAATATAGAATCCGATTCTAATAATTTGCTAATTTGCATTAAAAACTAAAAATCAATGGGTAAACCATTAAAAACTAAACAGAGATGTACGTAAAAAGGAACTATGGATTTTGGATGACATTTAATTGGTCAAAGTGGCCATTTATAGTGGGTACGGCTTATGGCTTTGTCATTTGTTTGCTCTCATTTTTTTCAAAGGTTGATTTTTCTATTCCCTGGAGTCCTATAAGCATCATGGGTATAGCCGTTGCGTTCTACCTTGGATTTAAGAACAACAGTAGTTACGACCGAACCTGGGAAGCTCGAAAAATATGGGGGAGCATTGTGAACAATAGCCGCACATTTGGTGCTGCCGTTGTGTCATTTGTCCAAATTGAAGACAGTATCGCCATTCAAAAGGAATTGATATACAGACACATCGCATGGCTCACTGTACTTAGGCATCAGTTACGGTTGAGTAAGCCTTGGGAACATATTGAAAGCCGGGCTCAAGTTTATGCTCCTAATATAACTGAGGACTACAATTCAAAATTGGATCAGGAACTAAGCTTGTACATTTCGCAAGAGGAAATTCAATCGCTTGAAAACAAGGCCAATAAGGCTACCCAGTTGCTGAAAATTCAATCACAAAGGTTTCAGGAATTGAAAGACAAAAGTGCTTATGAAGATTTCCGGCACATGGAATTTCACAAACTCGTCACTACATTTTATGAAGATCAGGGTAAATCCGAACGAATCAAAAATTTTCCTTTCCCTCGCCAATACGCCTCAACAGCACTTTGGATGACCATCGTTTTTTCCTTTTTTGTGCCATTCGGTTTGTTAAATGGCTTTAAGGACATGAACGGTTTGGCATATTGGCTCTCTCCATTTCTTTCCGGTTTGATTATCTGGATTTTCTTCTTAATGGAAAAAATTGGTGATTATTCTGAAAATCCATTTGAAGGCTCTTATAACGATGTACCTATTACCTCTATAGCAAAAGCCATAGAGATAGATTTGCGGGAGATGATCAACGATGAAAATATTCCCAAGCCAGAGGAAGAGGAAAATGGTTTTTTGATGTAGTGGAATACACTTGAAGGCCTTAAGATCTGTAAAGACTGCAAAGTAAGGAAATGGGTTAGTTTAAAAAGTAATCTGAGGCAAGAAAACAGGGTAAGAAAAAAAGAAAAATAATCTTTAAGATGGTACTTTCGCAAATTTTTCTTTCACTTTGATGAAGTGGACAGAAAAAAAGCGGAAAGTGGTATGAGCCATTTTCCGCTTTTCATTAATCTATGCCTCCTTTAATTTACAAATACCCTCTTACACCTATAGTAGGTCTCAGGCTAGTGTTGGAGTGTCTCGATGAAGCTATCCTAAAAAAAGCATTATTTACCTGACTAAATACTACCACCAGACTAAACTCATAATTTCCTTCAGCAAGCCTCGTCTGCACTTCTTCGGTAATATCCACAGAGATTAGTTTGTGCAATGTATTTGCATCTGTATCTACGCCGAAATTTTGAGAAGGAGTGGCTCCAGCAAACACCCAGGTGTTTACTGCCGGTTGAGTGTTCCAGGTAGTGGAGTAATCTACTACCTGATCTACAATATAAACGTTAATTGCATTCAAATCTTCTTTATGAGAAAACACAACTGGTAAATTGACAGATACTAAATCATCCACTGATATATTATCTTTTACACTAGTGAAATCTACTACCATGTATGTTCGACGGGTATTTAAATCTGTGGTAGTTTTTACTTCCAAAACTTCTGATGCCAGGTTGTCATCACCATTAGCGGTTTTCACAAAAAAGTCCACAGAAGTGTCAAAAGTAAATCGATCAGCCTTAGCCAGTATTTGAATTGGTTGACTTGGGGCTGTAAAGAAAGTATCAATTGCTCCGAGTTCTGGCACGAAAGCCGTTCTGTACGTAACTGGCTGACTAAAATCAACATTATTAAGGGAATACTGAAAAGTATCCGTCTCATAAGTAAACAATTTTGAAACCACATTTTGATTCACGTCAGTATAACTTAACTCAAGCGCAACTTCCTGATCTGAAGTTAAGGCAGACCAGCTTAGGTCTACAGTATTGCTTTCTGATTGGGTTGCCCCAACCAACCGTCTATTACTTAAAGTAGTTTGATAGGCACTTCCATATACGTTTCCTACTTTTTCATACAAGATGGATCTGGCGTTTTTATCACTATTGGTTACTAGCTCGAAGGTTACAGCTCCTTCCGGTAACTTCAACTGGTCGTTACCAATGATCACGCTAATGGCTTCATCCACTTGACGATCAGGAATGTCAATGTCAATAGAATCCTGTCTTTGCGACCAATATACTTTAAGACTTGTGGCTCTTAAGTCAGAGGCCCAATACCAAAGTTGAATACGCTCTTTTCCACCAAAAACTACGGCACTATCAACTGCCCCGATAAAGTTTTGTTCACCCTCAGTCATATACATTTCATGAATATCGTTGATATCACCACAACCATAGATAAGAGTAAGGCAGGTGATCGTTATTGCCAATATTATATTATTTTTCATATTAAATACTTTACACGTGTAACTACTTTACTCTTTAATCTCACCCCAAATATCCAACTCTTCAACATTGAGCTTGTTAGATTTGGACCATGTTTCCAAACAGCGATAGCGTAAATATCTCACTGAAGGGACCCCGTCTACTGGAAATTCAAATTCTTCACCTTCATGAGCTGCTTGTACATCTTGTTCGGTAACAGAGCCATAATCAAGACCTGAAGGTTTAACAGATTCTCCATTCATCAATAATGTCCATCCATCAAAACTACATGGATCGCCAACAGCAACGTCTGCATCATTGGTACCCCAAACTTCGAAAAAACGTGCGTGATGTAAGTCATAAGGAAACCTTGGCCTGGCCCAATACTTAAAACGACTCAATTGAACTTCTACGCCTAAATCGAAAGTAAATGAGATAGGTTCATCCGTTCCATTTCTTTCCAAATAGTAAATTAAATCATCTGTTTTTTTCCCATCTAGTACCGTAGACCATCCTTTATTATATTGAGAATATCGGAAATCGGAACAAAGTGTCATTTCCTTCCAAATACTTGCATCCAGAAAGTCCTCACGCAAGGGAGTTGTTGTGTAAAACAAAGTATCGCTCTGGTTTTCGTAAATATCCTCTACAAAAATGGCGAATTCTGTTTCTACTCCTTTCTGTCCACGAACGGCAGTATTCACCTTCGCATCATTTCCAAAAAAAGCATCAGCAGTCGGTAGGAATTTACCGTCTTCACTTTTAGCTAATGTCCTGACTGCAATTTGTTCTTGCAAGGGGTTTTCCCAAGCTATTTTGAATCCGCCAAAAGAAGTTTCCAGCTGAATAGATTCTTTTATCTCAAAAATTGGAGAATCTTCTGGGCTGATATCTACTGTCACCGATTCTGACCTGTTTTTGCTTTTGTCTACCGAGGTGAGCTTAACCTGAGCTTGGGTAGCTTTGGCAAAACCACGTAGCTCCATATTGTTGACAAAACTGGATACTTTTTTAAGTCTTCTTTTTCCATTATTTACTTCATATTCAGCCTCTATATACAACAAATCCAAATCAGTTGGCACTTTATAAGTTAATATAGTGCCACCTTTGATGTTTTTCACTTCTACATTACTAACCACCTGAGGTGCTATACCATCTACAGGAAATTGTCCTCTAATTGTTTCTTCCTCACAAGAGAATGCACTAAAGGCAAGAAGAAACATTAATATATATTTTATCTTTTTCATATTAATGATTTTTTTGTAAAACAAATTACCAACCTGGGTTTTGCACCAAATTAGTGTTGGTACGCAAATCGGTCAGTGCTATAGGAAACAAATACTCTTTGGTGGTAAACTGAGGCACGAATAGTGTTTTTACTTGCGTAAAATCTTCCGCAGTTTCTCCGTTGGCATTAAGTCCTCTTATTGGTTGGTTTAGCCATTTTGAAGCAGTTTTCCAGCGACGGATATCCCAGTAGCGCTTACCTTCAAAGGCCAATTCTATTGTTCTTTCCTTTCTTATTATTTCACGCATACCTTCTTTGGTTGTAGGTTTTCCCGGTATATTTGAATGATTCGTCCAGCTTTCCACCACACCTTTCAGGCCAGCACGCTTTCTTACCAAATCAATGTACTCATATACATCAGTGTTAGGCACATCCAAAGATTCATTGAGTGCCTCAGCATATAACAAGTATAAATCCGAGAGTCTCATGAGGGGAAACGTGGAAGGTTCTATTAGGCTTGTAGATTCAGAAACGACGCTTTTATAATGACTAGCCTTTCTAGTCCAATACCCCGTAACCGCATGTCTAAGACCACTTCTCTTGCCACTTGGCTCTGTTCTTTTCATCCCGATAACATAAGCCTGCTCACTTGGAGAAGAATTAGGATCGCCTATTTCTCTCAATCTACCATTGCCAAACCATATAGCTCCATCGAAAACCACATTAGCATAAAAGCGAGGCTCCCTATTCAAATTTGCTTTAGCCGTTTGATAATTGGCAGATACATAGTGTGTGTGATCAGCCGGGGCTGAGGTGATGGTATATCTGTCGATATAATCAAAAGAGGGGTCTTCGTCTATTGGTACACCATTACTGCTATAGTAAGCATCCACCATTCTCAACGAAGCTGAGATATAGGGATCTGTTTTGTTATAACCAGCCTGAGCTGCATTAAGCGGTGGGATACTACGATTATAAAATTCGTTTGTACTCATTTTATTGGCTGACCAAATGATCTCTTTATTCCACCTTTCTGTGGCAGCCTGTCTGAGAGACATCAATCTCTGCGTGGTATCCGACAAATAATTCAACTCTTTGAAGTCGAAAAACTCATGACCAGCTAATAGACAAGTGTCTATCGCCGATTTGCAAGCTTGAGCGGCTCTTACCCATTTCTTGTTGTCATGCTGATCATTGAACAATGATATGCCTCTATTATCTACCAATCCTGCAAAATCTAAATTACCATTGAACAAAGGACTAGCTGAAGTTGTAAGTATCAAAGCTTTTAGAGTAAGTGCCATGGGAATGGTAACACGTCCTAATTCTGTAGTTACATTCACGATTTGCAAAGGCAAATTAGGTACAGCCTCGTCGATAAGGCTTACTATATAATCAATGCCTTCGTCAAAAGGCTCTCTGAACACCCTTACGTCATCGGTATCTGCTGCAATAGGGAAGTTTTCTCGAATGATAGGTATTGCACCGTACATTCTCATCAACTGAAAGTGGTAAAATGCTTTAAGCACCTTAGTCTCTGCTGCCCACAAATCAGCCTCTTCCTCACTAAGGTCTCCACCCACATTGTGTACATTTTCTAAGAAAACGTTGCAGTCTCTAATAGCATTATAGAAAGGCCTACCTCCATTTCTTCCACTCCAATAATCAAAGGAAGGAGATCCAGCGTTTTGTATTCCTCTCATCAAATTATGGCTTCTGAAATTTGAAGTGGCACCATTATAATATGGGTCTTCCAAAGTCCAGTATTCATCACTACCCAGTAAGGTAAAATCAGTGGAAGGATGACCGTATGTTGGCATATACGAATAACATGTAGCCAGGTATTTCTCGGTGCTGGATCTATCTGAAAACGCTATATCAATTGTGGGTAAATTGTCTGGAACGACATCTAAATAATCACTGCATGAAAAACTTATGCAAGTAATGAAAAGTACAAGTATATATTTCTTTAAATTCATAATTGAAAATTAAAATGAAGCTTTGATACCTAAGTTGAATACTTTCTGGATAGGGTAACCCAGACCATTTTCTGCTTGCTCTGGATCCCACAATTTGAATTTACTGAAGGTAAGCAAATTGGTTCCTGAAGCATATAGCCTAAAACTACTCATACTGAGTTTTTCAGCCATTCGCAGAGGTAAGTTATAACCCAATTCAACTGATTTAAGACGTATAAAGGAACCATCTCTCATCCACCAGGTACTCGTACTATTGTTATTTGTCACCAATTTATCTGACAATCTTGGCCAAAGCGCATATATATCCTTATTTTCTTCATCCCAATGGTTGTCAGCATAGACCTGCAACAAGGCATTTTTCGATATTACGCTTGCATCATCATCTACATCTATGAAAGGAGCTGTGGCTTGAGGATCAATAAAAAATGCTTCTCTGGAAAGTCCTTGAAAGAAGAAAGAAAAGTCCCATGATTTGTAACCGGCGGACAATCCCATACCATAAACAATCTGAGGACTCGTTGGAAATCCTATTGGCACTCTGTCTAAGGAATTAATAATATCGTCACCGTTGATGTCTTTATATTTGATATCTCCCCCTCCATAATCTACACCGGGGTTACCAAATTGAGTAGGCGAATTTTGAGCTTCAATATCATCAACAAACAATCTTTCAGCTATATAGCCATAGGTTTGACCTATTGGTTGGCCTATTCTGGATAACCAAGGAGTTTCAGAATTATCTACTTCTTCGTACTTCGAATATTCTGACTTGGCATAAGTTATATTAGCTCTTCCAGTAACCCACAATTCACTAGAAAAAGCATGGTTGTAGTCTATTGATAAATCAAATCCTCTGCCTTTACCTACACCAAGGTTTGACTGTGGTGTAGCTTGCAAGCCCATAGTAGTAGGGATGTCGGCACGAGTCTGTAATACATTGGAACGGCGTTCGGTATATATATCTGCTCTAAATTCAACTTTATCCCATAATCCTAATTCTACACCTATATTAAGCTTCTGAGCGATTTCCCATGTAATCTGGTTATTGGCATATCGTGATGTACTGACTCCAGGCACGTAGTAGCCCGCATTTTCTCCGTAACTGTAACCATACCCTGTATCATTCAGATTCACACTGGATAAGTAAAAGAAACGATCAACTTTGTTTCCAATAGCATCGTTACCCACAAGTCCGTAGGTTGCTTTCAATTTTAATTTTGATATTGTAGAAGATAGATTACCGCCCCAAAAGGGTTCGTTGGATACATACCATGCTAAACCTACAGAAGGAAAGAATCCAAATCTTTCATTTTTAGCAAACCTTTCCGAACCATTATAACCAAAATTGAATTCAGTAAAATACCTGCTATCGAAAGAGTAAGTAAATCGACCTGAAACACCAAGGTTTCTTTCTGGCAAAGATTCCTGTAATGAACCAGCATTGGGTGTGAGTTTACTACGACGAATACCAACCAACAAACCGCTTATGGAGTGCTTATTAAATTCTCTGTCGTAATTCAGTGTGAATTGAGAGTAATTGGTTGCGGCTATCTCCTTTTTACCATCACTGTCGTTATAAGACAAAAACTGCTGCCCCTGACCAGGGTTAAGTTGGGTTAAAGAATATGAATCGCTTTGTCTGTCATAATCAGCTACATTGTACCAAAATGGTACTGTAGATCTCTGCAAGTCAAAAAAGGTAGTTCTGGTGAGATTAAATAATGCATGAAGTTTTAAGCCTTTTGCGATAAAACTCAAATTTTGTTTTAGCTCCAACTGAGCCAATACTACAGACCTTGAATAGTCTTTGTAACCTTTTACCAGATCAGCGTAGGGATTGATGTATTGTCCTTGTTCAGAATTCCCATACAATATGTGATCCACATATTGATAAGTTTCGTCAGCTTCGTAGTAGGCTGGAAATAATACGGGATCGGCTCTCAATATTTTTTGATAAGTATCCTTACCACCATCAAGAGGTCCCCTGTAGTCGTCGAAAGTGCCATGCAACCTGACAATGGCTTCTGTGCTGGGTGTGAGATTAATATTGATATTAGATCTTAATAGATATTTTTTTAAATCAATATTATTGTTGAAGTTGTTCTTTTTATCAACTTTCAAAGTGCCATTATCCTGACTGAAGGAGGATGCGATATAGTACCTTGCTACTTTACCCCCACCGCTTACGTTGAAATTTCCACGATAGTTCATCGTGTTGTTTTTGAGAAGCAGATCTTGCCAGTCATTAGCAGGATAAACATAATTATTCAAGCCAAGTTGGGTGTTTTCAATCTTTTGCTGAGAATAAGGCACATCACTTAGCTTATTTCTTGTTCTGACTGCTTCGTTGTTTAACCTCATATAAGTGATGGGATCGGCGATTTTCAATTCTCTCGTGGGCATGGATACCGAAGATTCTATACGTACCGATACTGTGGTTTTACCTTCTTTTCCTTCTTTGGTTTGCACCAACACGACACCATTAGCTCCACGAGCTCCATACAATGCAGTAGCAGCAGCGTCTTTCATGATAGAGAAACTCTCAATGTCATCAGTTTGAAGTCGTGACAAGTCAGTGGAAGTCATTTCTACACCATCAATCAATATCAATGGAGAAGCCACGTTGCTAAAGGTTGTTACCCCTCTTATAAAAAAATTGGCATCATCCTGTCCCGGTTCGCCACTACGCTGGTAAGCTATTAAGCCGGACACTCGACCTGCAAGAGCGGTGGTAAGGTTACTGGAAGGAACTCTCAATTCAGATGGACGAACAGTTTCAATAGAAGAAATAACACTTTCCTTCTTTTGTACACCAAAAGCAACTACCACCACTTCTTCCAGTACTTCTGAATCTGCCTTAAACTGTATATCTACTACACTCCTACCAGCTACTGCTACCTCCTGAGCTTGATAGCCTACAAACGAAACCACTAAGATGGCTTCTTCTGGTATATTGAGTTTGTAACTCCCGTCTAAAGCTGCGGTAGTGCCTATTGTAGTACCTTTTAGGACGATAGTTGCTCCAGGCAATCCCTCTCCAGTTTCATCGGTCACTTTTCCTGATATGGTAACATCTGCTCCTATCTGTAGTTCTTCTACTAGGGGTGTGCCAGAGTGTTTTACTACAAAAATCTGATTGCCTACACGCCTAAAACTCAGCCCGTTTTTTTTTGATATGCCCAACAATATCTTTTTCAATGACGTATTGTTTGCCTCTAGGCTTATCTTTTTGTTTATGGCTAACCTTCCTTCTTCATAAGCAAACTTAAAATCTGTTAGCTGAGTTATCTGCTCAAAAACATGCTTTAATGTTTTGTTTTTTAGTTCAAGAGACAGAAAAACATCTTCCATTCCTTTGTTGGTCTGGGCATTTCCGTCGGATGCCATCAACATGCCGGCCAAAGTGACCTGCAGTATCAATGCACATATTGTATATCTCGACATAATATAAATTTTCTGTAATAATTTATATTTCATAATTTTACAATTATTATAAGGTATAACATATCTTTATTTTATTAGTGAAGCTCTCATTTTCTTAGTATCGAGCTGGGAATCGGGAGCTTCATTTTTTGTTATTTCTGTTGTCTTAGCTAGTGTTTATGTTTTTCATTTTTTCTTTTATTAGTGAATAGTTTTACTTTTTTTCCTCTGATCTTATAGTCGAAATTCAGGGTGTGTTGCATCCCTTTTAGGATGTCTTCCAGTGCCATGTTTTCAAACTCTCCTGTAAAGTCTTTTGCAGCCATGGATTCGTCATAACTGATGTCTACATTATACCATTTTTCCAGTACGTTGACTATTTCGGTGAAATTGGCTCTTTTAAATCTGATGATGTCTTCCTTCCAGGCCAGTGTTAATCTTGGATCAAACTGAGAGACGGTGATTTCATTGCTAAACCTATCGTAAACAGCTTCCATGTTTGGAGTAAGTGAGGCTTCCACTACACCATCTCGGCTAACCTCTACTTTTCCGGTAGCCAAAGACACTTTCAGTTTGTTTTCATCGGGGTAAGATCTAATGTTAAACGAAGTACCCAATACCTTTAATGAGAGGTCGCCCAAGTGGACTATAAATGGCCTTTCTTCGTCTTTGGTTACTTCAAAAAATGCTTCTCCGGTTACATGTACCTCCCTTAGGTTTTTCTTAAAGTTTTTGGGATAGCTCAAAAAACTCTGAGCATTGAGCTTAATTTTAGTTCCATCCCTCAACACAAGGTTAGACCTTTGCCCTCTTTCGGTGCTGCGTTCTACAATAGACACTACCTCAGTTTTCTGGCTTGGCTGGGTGAGTTGATGAGAGAAAATCCATACAAGTGAAATAAGTAAAATAGCACTAACAGAGGCTGCAATAGCATAATAGCTGAATGATCGTTTTTTTTCAGGTTGAATGAAAGTGGTTTTGTCTGCTTCCACAATTGAGATGAATTTCTCCAATTCCTGTTTGAATTCCTCGGGCGGAAGGAATTCATAGATTTGATTTAATACTTTTTTAGATTCGATGATTAAACTTTCTTTTTTAGGGTTTTGTATTAAATACTCTTCCCAAAATGCTTTGTCAACATCGGATCCATCCCTGATATACCTCTGAAAGGACTCGTCTAACACTAAATCTTGCAGAGTATATTCTTGTATCTTTTTCATAACCTGGCTTTTTCTATATACATGATACCAATCGTGTCATTTGGTACTCAGTTTTTTTGTTTTTTTTAGGGAAATTGTCAGAAGTGGGGTACAACGGGAAATTAATATGGCACATGACAGTTCATCTAAGAGCCTGTCTAAAACCATTGGTATGAATCAATACTCAATAGAAGGGGAAATACATTATGGCTGTAATACCTATAATAGTTGATCTTAATTTCTGGATGGCTCTATGAACAATATTTTTGGCAGACTGTGAGTTTATGGATTTTCTTAATGCTATTTCCTTGTAGGACAATCCTTCATAAAACATCATATAGATCACTTCTTTCTGGTTTTTATTCAAAGTGCTCAAGGACTTTTCAACCTTTAGATTACGTATTTTTTCCTCTTCCTCGTCGATCAATGTCTGTTCGAATGAAAATACAGCATCAAATTGAAACTCTTTATAATTAAACTCATCTTTTCTGTGAGCAATCTTTTTCTTTTCTTTGATAAGGGCATTCCATAGAGACTGCAAAAGATATGACCTCACTTTCTTAACCTTGTTGAGGTTATTGCGTGAAGCCCATATTTTGGCAAATAGTTCCTGAATGCAGTCTTTTGTCTGTTCACTATCTGCACAAGTCTTCATTCCATAAGAGTACAGAATATGATAGTGCCTTTTGTATAATTTGACTAAGCTTTCTGAACTACCCTCCCTTATTGAGGTCCATAGATCAATATCAGAATGGGTATCTGACAAGCTACTCTTTAGCTTATCAAAATCTACAGCACTTTTTACTGAAATAAGGTTATTCAAATCCATAGAGACAAACTCCGCAAAAGTAATAGTGGGGATAATTCACAAATATAAGGTTTTCTCATAAAAGGGATTGTTCACCCAATTTGTACTAAGGTAAACTGATGCTTGAAGGGTTATTGAGATCGTACTTGTATGCCTATTTCCACCGACATTTGTTGGTAGTAGTTTAGCCAAAAAAAATTGCACAATACTAAATTAACAATATCACTAATAAGACTATTTTCATTTAGCTCAATTAAGTTCTCCCTTTGATTAAGTATCATGCAACAAATTCGTTTGAAAAAAATAAATTCTTTCACACTTGAGGCAGAATATGGTTGAAGGGCACAAGACCTGCAAAGGCTACAAATTTTTACAATGAAAAAGGCAATAAACATTGCGCCTTGACAATCAACGTATGTATAAAAAGTAATGGAGTAAAGAAGAAATTCCATACCTTATAAAAAAAAAGGAATCCCGTCCTTACGGTTAGTAAGCTGGTCTTCTTAAATTCGCTTTTAGAAAAATTCCAGATGGCCGCAAAAGAGATAAAGGAAACCCCATTGATGAAGCAATACAATGCCATAAAGGCGAAGCATCCCGGTGCTTTGTTGCTTTTTAGGGTAGGGGATTTTTACGAAACTTTTGGGGAGGATGCCATCAGAGCCAGCAAGATTCTGGACATAGTACTGACAAAAAGGGCCAATGGATCGGCTTCTCATATTGAGTTGGCAGGATTTCCACACCATTCTTTGGATACCTATTTACCCAAACTGGTACGTGCCGGCAATCGTGTGGCGATTTGCGACCAACTGGAAGATCCGAAATCAGTAAAAGGCATAGTAAAAAGGGGAGTGACTGAGCTGGTTACGCCGGGTTTGTCGATGAACGACAATGTGCTTGACCAAAGGAGCAACAACTATCTTGCAGCCCTTTCTTTCGGTAAAGAAAAAATTGGAATCTCTTTGTTGGATTTGAGTACCGGGGAATTTATGGTGTCTCAGGGCAGTGAAAATTACATCGACAAGTTGCTGCAAAGTTTCAATCCTTCTGAAGTCATTTATTGTAAAAAATTCAAAGAAAGATTCGAATCCAGACTGCAAGACAAGTACAACACTTACTGTTTGGAAGAATGGATTTTTGGGCTTGACTATGGCTATGAAAAACTGACGTCTCATTTCAAAACGGCCAACCTGAAAGGGTTTGGTATAGAAGAAATGACGGATGCAATTTGTGCTGCAGGAGCTGTCCTTTTTTACCTGGAAGAAACAGAACACAAAGAAGTCAATCATATTTCGTCCATTTCCAGAATTGAGGCCGATAAATATGTGTGGCTTGATAAATTCACTATCCGGAATTTAGAATTGCTCTTTACGCAACAGTCGGATGGAACACCACTCATTGATATTCTGGATAAGACATTGACCCCAATGGGTGCCAGAATGCTTAAAAAGTGGCTGGTTCTTCCATTGAAGGACAAGGCAGTAATAGAAGAACGATTGTCTGTTGTAGAGGCATTTGTAGAGCGACCTGCACTACAGGAAAGCCTATTAGAATTGCTTAAGCAAATAGGAGATTTGGAGAGGTTGATCTCCAAAGTGTCTGTGTTACGGATCAACCCACGGGAGCTTGTGCAACTTAAAAGGGCATTGACCAATATTGAGCCTATTATTTTGGCACTGAAAACTTCGGAAAATAAAACACTTGAAAAATATTCAGATTTACTCAATCCATGCCGTCACTTACTGGAGAAAATCGAGCTGGAGCTAAAAGAAGATGCTCCTATCCTTAGCAATCTTGGAAATGTGATCAAAGATGGAGTGCACGAAGAGCTGGATGAATTGAGGAAAATTGCTTATTCCGGAAAGGATTATCTGCTTCAACTTCAAAAAAGAGAAGTTGAACGTACAGGGATATCTTCTTTGAAAATCGCTTATAATAAAGTGTTTGGGTATTACCTGGAAGTAAGTAATGCCCACAAAGACAAGGTGCCGGAAGAATGGATCAGGAAACAAACACTGGTAAATGCTGAGCGCTACATCACCGAAGAACTAAAGACCTACGAGGATAAAATCCTGAATGCTGAGGATAAAATTCATGTGATAGAACAATCTCTGTTCAGGGATTTGGTTTTATTTTCTACTGACTATGTGTCTGAAATTCAGCAAAATGCCAAGACAATAGGTATGATCGACTGCCTGTCGTCTTTTGCGGAAATTGCGGTTAAAAACAACTATTGCAGACCGGGTATCACGGAGGAAAACCTGATCGACATCAAAGAAGGCAGGCATCCTGTGATAGAACAGCAGTTGCCTGTTGGGGAGCAGTACATTCCCAACAATGTATTTTTGGATGACATATCTCAGCAGATAATGGTGATTACAGGGCCAAACATGGCGGGTAAGTCTGCCCTGTTGAGACAAACTGCATTGATAGTGCTGATGGCTCAGATGGGATCGTTTGTTCCGGCAACTTACGCCAAAATAGGCATTGTAGATAAAGTCTTTACAAGAGTAGGTGCTTCAGACAATTTGTCGAAAGGGGAGTCCACTTTTATGGTCGAAATGACTGAGACAGCAAGCATTCTCAACAACCTGAGTGAGAAAAGTCTAATCCTGATGGATGAAATTGGAAGAGGAACCAGTACTTACGACGGAGTGTCCATTGCCTGGTCGATTGTGGAGCATTTGCACAACCATCCAAAATACAAGGCAAAAACAATGTTTGCCACACACTACCATGAGTTGAACCAGATTACAGAAGATTTTCCAAGGGTGAAAAACTTCAATGTGTCTGTAAAGGAACTGGACAATCGTGTCATTTTTATGCGTAAGCTGAAAGAAGGTGGGAGTGAGCACAGCTTTGGTATTCATGTGGCTCAAATGGCAGGTATGCCCAACGAAGTGGTGATCAGGGCTAATGAAATCCTTCATCATTTGGAAAAGGACAAGATCAAAGAACAGCACGATCAAAAGATACAAAGTCTTCCTAAAAACAATTTTCAGTTGAGCATGTTCGAATCTGATCCTCACTATGAAGAAGTATTGAGTTTATTGAACAAGCTGGATATCAATACCATCTCTCCTGTTGAGGCACTTTTGAAACTTAATGAGATTAAAAGTATCTTGAAAGGAAAATAGTGATTTCTCTGAATAAATTCAGTATTTACTTTCCTATGATTTTATCATATTCCTTCCCCCGGCTTGGGTCAACTTCCTGAAGTATGGCATAAGCTTCTCTTCGTTCACTTAGGTTTCCGTCGGAAAAGATGTTGGCGATCTCTTTGGATTTGGCATCCATAAATGAGATGGTCAGGATAGAACGTGGTTTTATTTTATTTACTTTTTGAATTTCCTTCAGGGTGTTTAACATCGTCTTTCTGGCATCATCAGGGTTGTCTATCATTACATCCATCCCCTGACGGTGATATTCGTAAATAGATTCTCTCAATGGCTTTAATTGTGCATTGATGATGTTTTCGGCAAGCCAATACCTGTTTCTAATACTATTGAACTGATCCCATCCGGTGTATCCGGATTGTTGGGCACTGTTGACTACCTGCCATGCTTTATTGAAGTATGTATCGCCTCCCATTTTTTCGAAGGAATCATAGTCAAAGCCAATGATCAAATAGGCATAGTATGCTAACAAAGAAGTGATATTGGAGATAAATGTATTGTCATTGTACTGTAAAGGTTGAGACTGGGTGTATTCGAAAGCCCAATCCCTGTCAGCAAAGTTTAAAAGAACGGATTCATAAGCAGACCCATAGATGGGTCGTGCAGACAATACCTGAACCGTCGCTGTGAAATTTCCAATGGAAGGTTGAGACTCCAGGGTTAAAATAATATTGCAGTTGATACGCTCTTCCAATTCAAATTCATCATCAGTCCACTTTCTGTTATTCATAAACTGACTAAAAGCCGTTTCCATCTCTTCAAATATCTTTCTTTCTGTGGATTGAATCTGACGAGCATTTACGCTTACCCTACAGTTTAATTCTTGTGCATACCCCGGTAGGCAAAATAATATAAGGAAACAGATGGGAATTATAATTTTATGCATTAAGATGCTCATTTATGTTATCAACAATATCTTCAGCTACTTGCTTTTTCGTTTTCAATGAAAAATGTCTTGGTTCATTTTTAACGCTGAAAATACTTATTTTATTGGTATCAAGTGAAAATCCTGCCCCATTGTCGTTGAGAGAATTTAATACAATCATATCAAAATTCTTCTTCTTCAATTTTTCCATTGCATTCATCTCTTCGTTTTCTGTCTCCAGAGCAAAACCAACCGTAAACTGACCCTTTTTTTTCAGTTTTCCCATCTCAGCCGCAATATCTTTGTTCTTAATCAGCTCAATATTCATGGTGCTATCCGATTTCTTGATTTTCTGTAGAGCAACAGTTGAAGGTTTGTAATCGGCAACAGCAGCGGCAAACACTGCAATATCCACTTTGTCAAAAAGACCATTGACACATTCGTACATGTCGTCAGCTGATTTTACCTTGTGTGATGAGATGTGTTCGTGAGAGATGTCCTTAACACCGGGACCGGATATCAGATGAACCGTTGCTCCCTGATTTGCCAGTACTTCTGCGATGGCAACTCCCATTTTTCCTGATGAATTGTTGCCAATAAACCTAACTGGGTCTATTTGTTCGTGCGTAGGCCCGGCAGTAACCAGAGCGGTTTTACCAACCAGTTTTTGTTTGTTTTGAAAGAAGGTTTTGATGTGTTCCAAAATATTCTCCGGCTCAGCCATACGCCCCTGACCAACCAGTCCACTGGCCAGTTCGCCATGTTCAGCATCCAGTATTTGATTGCCGTATTTTTGCAGTTTGCTGAGGTTTTCAACCGTGGATAAATGCTGATACATATCCAAATCCATCGCAGGAGCCAGCATTACAGGGCATCTTGCCGACAGGTACACAGCACATAGAAGATTGTCACAAATTCCGTTGGCCAGTTTGGCAATGGTGTTGGCACTGGCTGGAGCTATTAGTATGAGATCAGCCCATAGTCCAAGTTCTACATGATTCTCCCATTCACCTTCTTTGTTTTTGACAAAATCTAAAGAAACGGGTGTTTTAGAAAGCGTGGCTAGTGTGAGAGGTGTGATAAAATCAGTGGCTGAAGTGGTCATTATTACTTTCACTTCAGCACCCAGGCCAACAAGAAGTCTTACTAAAAATGCGGATTTGTATGCGGCTATACTGCCGCATACTCCCAGTAAAATCTTTTTTCCCTCTATCATGAGGGTAAAATTATTTAATTATAATCTAATTCCGCCTTCTTCCTTCTCAGGATCTCTGAATAATATCTTGTCTTCAAGAAATTCTTCAACAGCTATTGCTGTAGGTTTTGGCATTCTTTCATAGAATTTAGAAATCTCGATTTGCTCTCTGTTTTCGAAGATTTCTTCAAGGTTGTCAACCGTAGAAGCAAATTCAGCCAATTTACCGCTCAATTCTTCTTTGACATTACTTGAAATTTGTCTTGCTCTTTTTGATACTATAGCAAGAGATTTGTAAACATTACCAGTTGATTTTGAAAATGACTCGATATCTCTGGTTACAATTGATGGATTAGCCATATTAGTATTATTTTTTTGCAGTTAATTTTCTTATTTCATTCAGTGAATCAGAATACATGCTTTCTGCACGTTTTAAAAACTCACTATTAGGGTATTTGTCTATTAGTTCTTCGTAGATTTCTACGGCTTTTGAATATCTCTCTTTTTGTTTGAAGTCAATACTTGCTTTAGCATAACTGTATTGTGTATCGACAGATAAAAACAACGCTTCTTCCTTTAATTTAGAATCAGGAAATTCTTTAGCGAAATTCTTAAACGCAATCAATGCGGCTTCATACCTTCTTAACTTGTGGTATTGTTTAGCATTATCAAACGCCTTTATCTCCAGTTTTTGCTGCATTTCATCCATAATGTCATTTACCTTGTCGGTGTATTCGCCATGAGGATGATTGTTGATGAAGTTTTGAAATTCGGTAATTGCATCGTAAGTGCTAGTCTGATCCAGATTGGAGTCTGGTGATTGAAGATACAACGAATAGGCGTTCATATAGGCAGCCTCTTCAGCAAACTCACTTCGAGAATAAACTACCGAGAAATTCTTAAAATAGTTGGCACTTAACAAATATTGCTTTTGATAATAGTAGGTATATGCGTGTAGAAAGTTTGCTTTTTCGGCTTCTTTGGTTCCACGAATTATTGGCAATATCTCTTCCAGCAATACTCCGGCACGGTAGTAATCCTCATCTTCGTAATACACCAAAGCAGCATCATACTTCTCTTTCCAGTCAGCACTTTTTTGAATTTTCCTGAATTTACTACAGGAAGTCATCAAAATCATGACCAAAAGAGCCAGATAAACGCTAAATAACCTCATTTTTCGCATAGGGCTGCAAATATAAGGGGCTTTATTATAAATACCTATTGGGAAAGATTGTTCTTCTGGCATGTTTTGTTTAAAAAATGTTACTTATGGCTGAACTGTAACTTGGTAATGAAGTTGTAAAAAGAAAAGTTGCTTGTCACTCTCAAAATTCTGTATTCTTCAATCTCGGTATATTTCTGTTTTTGAATTTTTCTTTGTCAGGCATTTTTATTTCAGCCGGAATCACTTTTTCATCTACCTTATACTGTTTTTGAACTTCTTTTATTTTCTCCATAACGTCTTTTTCCACATATCCTTCTTTTCTATAATAGGAAACTACATCTTCCAATGTAGGCTTTTCAGCTTTTCGCCAGACAAACCCTTCCAGATTCATTTTGTCCTTGCTAAGTTCATGTGGAGGAATCAACTCAGCTTCTGGTTGGTTGTAGAAGGAAATAGTCAGAGGGTCTCCATTCTTAAATATGATTCGCATATCACCACATAATATTTTATTCATACCGAGCATAATGGAGTCACCTTCCAGTAAATAATACAAGCTTTCACCATTTCCATTGATGTCCATGGCACTAATAGCTCCCTGATCAAAATAGGCTGTCATATTTCGCCCCTTTACCTGATTGAACTGCCCAAGAGTATCTTCAGATGCTAAAAATGAACTCTTCCTCATCTTCATTTTGTCAATAATATCATTTACTAAATAGAGATCGATGGAATCAGCCTCTATCTGACTCTTATGATTCCAAAGTATAGGATCGTCATACATTACAATCATAGAATCTGACATGAAATAGGACATTGAATCACATTTGCCCTGTAAGTTGCTTTTGAACAATTTCACATCGTAGTATGCCAGGATTCTTTTGTCGGCTTCTATCTCACTTTCGATTGCCACCAAAGTATCGGCAGCTAAAAAGAAGGTATCTAACTCCATCAGTTTTTTCATTACGGGATTACCAAAAATCTTACTTCTTCCGGCTGACTGGTCGTAGATTCCCTTTTTTCCGATAATGACCACATCTTCATTTTTTGATGTCAATTTTACATTACCAATGGCAGTATAAAATTTGGTGGCATCATCTAAAAAGAGCTCATCCCCTTCTAAAATATATTCTTTTGTTTCTATGACTCCTTCATCAAAAATGGTGACATCCACTGCGGTTTTAAACTCACCTCCAAGGGCATGAACGGTAGTATTGTCATCCGTAATAATTTTAGTAGGACCTTTCGTAATGGCTATTTTGGTAGTGGTGGAGTATTCGAGTGTATCTGCTTCCAAATCATAAGTTGGAGACACAAGTTTCACTTCTTTATAAAATACTGCGTAGTTTATTTGAGAGAAAAACCTTCCATTGTCACTGGTAAGCGTGTTTTCTGCATCTATTAGTTTTCCGTGATCTCGGAAATCGGCAATTTTTTCAATCAGATCATAGTCAAGTATATCCGTGTAGAGGGTTCTTCCTCCGTTTTTATATACCACATTTTCCCTGAGTTTTGCCTGTCTTGTTGCTCCTTCATAGACTAGTTTTTTAGATGTAATGGTGACAGAGTCTCCGTCTTTGATATGAACATGACCAAAAGCTTCTAACCTGTTGTCTTTGGTGTATTGATAGGAACTGTCGCAATGAATTACGGTTGATTCATGCGTAAAGACAACATTTCCTATAAGCTTTCTGAATTTAACTTTTCCTCTGCCGTGATACTCCACGACATCTGCCTTGTATCTGGGTCTTTTTTGGCCATAGGCTTCCCATTGAAGGGCAAAAACGATAAGAAGTAATGGGAGAAATTTTAAAAACCTCATCTAACAAGTTATATCTGTGCAAAACTATATCGGATCAATAACGAAAAAAACCTAAGTTTGATTTATAATTCTGAATCAATACCTGAATGCTTTATAAATTTCAAAATTTCTGTACTCAAAACAATCTCTTTTCTAAAGCCAATAAAATACTGTTGGCTGTGAGTGGAGGAGTGGATTCGATGGTGTTGATGCATTTGATGGCAAATTCGGATTTAAAGTTTGGTGTAGCTCATTGTAACTTTCAGTTAAGGGGTACAGCGTCTGATGGTGATGAAGAGTTAGTGGTTCGAACTGCTAATGCTCTGAAACTGCAATGTCATATTGAACGGTTTGATACTTATCAATACATTAAGGATGAAAAAACATCTCTTCAACAAGCTGCGCGGGATTTAAGGTATAATTGGTTTGATAGTATTTGCGATAAATATGGATATGACAAGATCGCAACTGCCCACCATGCTTCCGATCAAACAGAAACAATTCTATATAACATCACTAAAGGCTGTGGTATTTCGGGATTGAGAGGAATTCCAATGATAAATGGAAAGATAACCCGGCCATTACTTTTTGCAACCAGGCAAGAAATAGTGGCTTATGCCAAGGAGAATAATATAGGTTGGAGGGAGGATTCCTCCAATAGTGATGAAAAGTACAATCGCAACTTGATTCGTCATTCGGTAGTTCCTCGTCTTAAACAAATTAATCCTGGCATTGATAAAACCATGTTGAGAAATACCACCAGATACCGGGCAATGGAAGAATTGATTGGTTCTGAAATAGAAAAGATCAAAATGCGGTACTTGTCATCGATATCGGGAGGTCATATTTTATTGACAGACTGGATGGTGGATCAAAAAGGGAGTATAGTTATTTTAGAAGGTATATTAAAGGAGTTTGGGTTCAACTACGATCAGGTTTCTTCTATTTATCATTCATTGACTGGACTTTCAGGAAAAGTGTTCTATTCTGATGGGTTTAAGTTAAATGTTGACAGAAGCAATATTTATGTTTATCCTATTTCAGAAAATGAAGATATTCTAATCGAAATTGAGGAACAGGATTGTACTTTTGAAGTGGCTGCATCAGTTTATAAAATGACGAGAATGCCAGTTGAGAAATTCAATATGATCAAAAACCCGAAATTTGCCTGTCTTGATTTTGACAAACTCGTTTTCCCTCTGAAAATAAGAAACTGGCAACAAGGAGACTGGTTTATGCCGCTGGGAATGAATTCAAAAAAAAAGCTGAGTGATTTTATGATTGACGAAAAAATTCCCGTAAACTTGAAAAACAGAGTGGTTTTGCTGGAGAGTCAGGGAGACATAGTATGGATAGCAGGTTATAGAATTGACAATCGATACAAAATCACACCCCAAACCAAGCTGGTGCTTATTATAGAAAAATCAGATGTTCAATCCATTTAAGAAAAGATACAGTACCGAGGAAATGAGCCTGTTCAGGTTCATGTCTCAGATCAGGCAATTCGAAAACCTTAACTATGACGAACTGTCTCAAATCGCACCGTGTATGTACCTGCGTACTTTCAATCATGATGAAGTGGTATTTTTCAGAGGAGATCCCAGCTACGCATTATATATTGTAAAAAACGGAAAAGTATCACTTCGTGTGGATGTTAATGACAAATTTGAGGAGTTAACTAATGTGAGACCGGGAGAAGCTTTTGGAGACAATTCCTTGTTGAATAATACCAAAAGGATCTATACTTCGGTAGTAGTTTCTGAAAAAGCAGATTTGTATGTGATCCCTCAAGCCAATCTATTGGACATACTCGATGACCATCCGCAAATTAGGGCTAAGATCATGACTTCTTTTTCAGAGTTGTACAATGAATACACCTCCACTTTATTTAAAAAATACAGATCTGCTTTCGGATTTTTTGATTTAGGTATGGTTTATGACAAGAGTCATTGAAAATCTGACTCCAAAAAATCGCTTCTAGTTCATCATTGAACAATATTTTCATACTTTTGCTATCCTAATTCGTAGGATTCTATTCACATTAAAATTTTAATATAAAATGAAAGTAACAATAGTAGGAGCTGGTAATGTAGGTGCCAGTGTAGCCGAATATGTCGCCATGAAAGAATTGGCTGACGAAGTAGTATTACTTGATATCCGAGAAGGTTTTGCCGAAGGTAAGGCCATGGATCTCAACCAATGTGCTACATTGAATGGCTTTAACAGCAAGGTAATTGGTACCACCGGAGATTACAGCAAAACGGCAGGTTCGACTGTAGTAGTGATCACTTCTGGAATTCCAAGAAAGCCGGGGATGACCAGAGAAGAACTGATCGGTACTAATGCCGGTATTGTGAAATCAGTAACGGAAAATTTGGTAAAACATTCTCCTGATGCGGTTTTGGTAGTAATTTCCAACCCAATGGATACCATGACTTACTTGTCTGCTAAAACAAGTGGTTTGCCAAAAAACAAGATAATTGGAATGGGAGGTACTTTAGACAGTTCAAGGTTCCGTTACAGATTGTCTGAAGCACTGGACTGCAACCCTAACGACGTACAAGGAGTAGTAATCGGAGGCCATGGTGATACTACTATGATACCATTGACGAGATTGGCTACTTACAATTCTACGCCTGTATCTAACTACCTGTCTGCTGAAAAGCTGGAAGAAGTTGCTGCTGCTACTATGGTAGGTGGTGCTACATTGACAGGCCTTTTGGGAACATCTGCATGGTATGCTCCGGGTGCAGCAGGTGCAGCGGTAGTTGAGGCTATTGTTAGAGATCAAAAGAAGTTGATGAGTGCTTCTGTGTATCTTGAAGGCGAATATGGACAAAAAGATATTTGTGTTGGTGTGCCTGTAATTATCGGTAAAGACGGATGGGAAGAAGTAGTTGACTTTAAGTTGACTGATGACGAAAAAGCCAAATTCGAAGCAAGTGCCGCAGCAGTCAGGAAAATGAATGACGCATTAGAATTGTAATTCATTTCTGTTTTCAGAATAAAATATTGGAGCTGGTCATTTATGGCTGGCTCTTTTTTTGTGCTATGAAACGAAATAAATGAAAAGTTTTATTACAAAAAAACCACCGATTGTTAGTTCAATCGGTGGTTTTTTAAAATATGATTAAGATTACTTCTATTCTGCTTTTTCAGGCTTAGGAAGTAATACTTTTCTTGACAATCTGAATTTACCTGTTTTAGGGTCAATTTCAGTCAGTTTAACTTTTACTTCTTCACCTACTTCCATTATTCCATCCATCTTTTCTACTCTTTCCCATTTGATCTCAGAAATGTGAAGTAGCCCGTCTTTACCCGGCATAAACTCAATGAATGCACCAAACGGCATGATGGATTTTACTTTACCAGTATAGGTTTCTCCAACTTCAGGTTGAGCCACTATATTTTTGATTCTTCGGATAGCATCAGCCATAGAGTCACCATCGACAGCAAATACACTGATTATGCCTTTACCGTCAACTTCTTCAATTACTACAGTAGCACCGGATTCATTCTGGATTTCCTGAATGATTTTACCACCTGGCCCTATCACCGCACCAATTAGTTCTTTCTCTATTTTCATAGTGAATGAGCGTGGAGCGTGAGGTTTCAAGTCTTCTCTGGATTCAGAAAGGGTTTTTCTTATTTCATTTAAAATATGCTCTCTTCCTTCTTTAGCCTGCATTAATGCTTCCGTCAATACTTCATAAGAAAGCCCATCTACTTTGATGTCCATTTGGCAGGCAGTGATTCCTTTGTCTGTACCAGTTACTTTAAAGTCCATATCTCCTAGGTGATCTTCATCTCCCAGAATGTCAGACAAAATAGCATATTTTCCAGTTTCAGGATCAGAAATCATACCCATCGCTATACCGGAAACTGGTGATTTCAATTTAATACCAGCATCCATTAGCGCAAGAGAACCAGCACATACAGTAGCCATTGATGAAGAACCATTAGATTCCAGTATATCAGATACTACACGAATTGTATATGGGTTTTCATCTCCCTGAGGGATCATTCTTTTCAAAGCCCTCAATGCAAGATTACCATGTCCTATTTCTCTTCTGCCAGGTCCTCTGTTTGGCCTGGCCTCACCTGTAGAAAATGCAGGGAAATTATAATGCAACATAAACTTGTTGTATCCGGAATTCATAGCACTGTCGATCATTTGCTGATCCATCTTGGTACCAAGAGTTACGGTAGTCAATGATTGTGTTTCACCTCTGGTGAATACCGCAGAACCGTGAGCACCTGGCAGGTAGTCAACTTCAGACCAGATATGTCTTACTTCATTGAGTTTACGGCCATCTAATCTTATCCTGTTGTCTAATACAGAATTTCTAATTGCTTCTTTTTCAACATCATGAAAATATTTGTCAATTAGAAATTCACTGGGAGTTTCTTCTCCTTCAGCAACTTCAGGAAGAGAATCTATGTATTCTTGCTTGATTGCACCGAACTTTTCTTTCCTTAGTGCTTTATCAGCAATACCTTCAGAAGCTACAGCATATACCTTATCGTAAGTTTTTGCTTTGACGTCAGCTTTAAGGCCTTCATCATGAGTTTCGTGCGAATACTCTCTTTTTACCGTCTTTCCTACTGCTTCTGTTAATTCTAATTGCACTTTACAGTGATCTTTAATTGCTTCGTGCCCGGCTTTGATTGCCCCGATCATTACTTCCTCAGACACTTCATTTAATTCACCTTCAACCATCAATATGTTATCAATGGTTCCGGCAATGATCATTTCAAGATCAGCTTCTTCTATTTGAGTTGGTGTAGGGTTGATCAAATACTCTCCTGCTTTGAATATTACCCTTACTTCCGATATTGGTCCACCGAATGGAATATCAGAAACGGATAATGCGGCTGATGCAGCAAGTGCAGCAAGTGCATCCGGCAGCACGTTTTTGTCCGCAGAAATCAATGAAATCATGATTTGTGTTTCAGCATGATAATCATCCGGGAATAATGGCCTTAGTGCTCTGTCAACCAGGCGTGAAATCAGGATTTCCATATCAGAAAGCCTGGCTTCTCTTTTTAAGAAACCGCCGGGAATCTTACCTGCAGAAGCAAATTTTTCCTGATAATCAACGGACATAGGAAGGAAATCAACTCCTTCTCTGGCTTCTTTGTTGGAAACAACTGTTGCTAAAAGCATGGCGTTTCCCATTCTAACTACAACTGATCCATCAGCCTGTTTGGCCAATTTACCGGTCTCAATCGTAATTTCTCTTCCATCAGCTAGTGCGATGGATTTGGTTACTACATTTAATGACATAATAATTTTTTAAATTTTGACAAAAATTGAGAATTGAGTGTGAGTGGATGTCAAAATCTGTTAAATATTCGAGTGAGAAGTACAAAAAAGGGAATTCAAATTAACGAATTCCCCTTTGCGCATATTTTTTATTTTCTTAAATTCAATTCAGCTATAATAGCTCTGTACCGATTAATGTCTCTTTTGTAGAGATAGTCAAGAAGGCTCCTTCTTTTTCCTACCAATTTCAAAAGGCCTAATCTCGTAGAATGATCTTTTTTGTGCGTTTTCAAATGCTCTGTTAAATAATTGATTCGGTAAGTGAAAAGAGCAATTTGAGATTCCGAAGAACCTGTATCTGTTTTCGACTTTAACCGACCATGATTTTCAAAGACTTCTTGTTTTTTCTCTGTTGATAAATACATGCTTAGTAAAAAGTTTAAATGTTATTTGTTTCAAGCGTGCAAAATTAGATATATAGATGTTTAAAAGCAAACAACATTTTTAATTGTTAGCTGGCTGTAGTTTGAAACCCTTCCTTTTATCCCACCATTCTTTAAGTTTTTGAAACCATACTTCGTAAAAGTCAGCATCAAACAATTTGGCATCTCTACGGGCCTGATATAAAAACAGAATGCCAAATGGCAGTAAAACTACATCTGCTACCCAGGCAGCATAAGCCCCTTCCATGACGCTGGCTTTAGCCCACTTGTCCGCTATAACAGTCATCACATAAAAGATGATGAAGAAGAACACTGAGACAACTACAGGCATTCCCAGCCCACCTTTTTTTATAATTGCCCCTAATGGTGCTCCAATTAGAAACATGATAAAGCAAGCCACTGCCTGAGAAAACTTCTTGTACTTTTCAAGCTTGTGCTGGTTTGTGTCTCTTTTTAGGTCAGCAAGTCGCAAGCTTTTACTACTAATCCCGGACTTGACTGATCTCGCAGAACCTACTGCCTTACTGAATATGTTTTTCTTTTTTAAAGGGAGATTACTTAAACTGTCCATTTTGAAACGAACGACAGCCAACAGGGAATCGTTTTCAATATAACTGGAATCCGTTACATTTCTATATTTTCTAATACCTGTATTGAGAGGTTTTTTCTTCACTTTAGCTACTTCTTCTGTTTTTGCGGGTTTTGGTTTTGCAGCAGGTGGAGGAGTTTTGGTTGATACGATACTATCTGTTGTTCCTTTTGCAATTATTTTATTTTTCAATGTTTTATTCGTGAAAATCTTATCAGGCTTAAGGGTTTTAATATCTTTCAACTTGTTTTTAGTAGAATCTGCTATAGGCTTCAATACACCTGTATAAACAGGATATGTTTTTTCTAAACCCGGTTTTTCTTCATGTTCATCTTCGAGGCTGTTTGCACTGTCTGTTACTTCCGGTTCTGCTGGTTCTGAATCTTCTGTATTTTTTTCTTCTTGCTTTTCTTTATGGTATTCTGCACTGTCAATTTTATGTTCGATCATTTCTTCGGCCATCCTGAGGCTGTCTTTTAGGTTTTGCTTGTTTCTGAATTGTTCAAATGCTATTTCCAATGGTTCCGGTATGGTCAATTTGGAATTGAAATGATATCTGAATGCTGCATCTGCTCCTTTGAAAATCTGATATTTGGTAGTTGATATTGTATTGCTCATGGAATCAATGTCCTTGGTAAGCCTTTCGATATTTTTCATCAGTTTATTTCCTGCAAACAAGTCCATGTTAGTGCGATCCAGATCGAATGAAGCAAGGCTAAAAACCATTTTCATGACAGAAAATTCCGTTCTTGCGAAGGTCTCTATTTTAGACTTAGACCTGTTTTTTTTGTTTTCCCCCTCTATATAATGATTGCCATTGAATAGCTCCATCATCAGGTAACGGTCGTTTACTATGGTGTACATTCGGCAGGAGTCAGCTATAATCACTTTTTTATTACCTCCCATAGAAGAGCCTTTGTGATCGTAAATGATAATGTCTCTCATAGAAACTCCGTCTGAGTATTTCTTTCTGACTTTTATACTATAATTGGGAATCCCCTCATAAAACTGTCCTTCTTTCAGGTCTAACGAGGGCTTTTTGTGTTTGATGTCATAGAGCAGGCTATAGGCACGAAGGTTGGCGTTAGGTACTATATAGTTGTTGGAAAAGTAAGCACCTATTGATATAAATACAACCAGAATGCCAGTGGGTAGTAGTGTTCGTGTCAAAGAAATACCGGAACCCTTGATGGCTGTAAGCTCAAAATGCTCACCCAGATTTCCATAGGTCATGATCGACGCTATCAATATGGCAAGAGGCAGGGCAATAGGTGTCATATTGATGCTGAAATAGACCAATAGTTCTCCAAAAACACTGTATCCAAGGTCTTTTCCTACCAGGTCATCAAAGTACTTCAACATATATTGGATCAGCAATATGAACACCGACACACAAAATGTTAAGATAAGAGGCCCGATAAAAGACTTGAGTATCAGCTTATCGAGTTTTTTCATAATTTATTCATTGGAGAAATAGAGATGCTGCTCAAAACCTGTATTCATTATATTAAACTTCAAAAGTATAATTGAAATTGCAGATTATGTTTTTTTACGGATAAAAACTATTAACGTTTGTTCTAACGTTCTACGTTTGTCTGAAATCCCAGTCGGTGAATTTTTTCTTTTTCGCCTGAGTCTGAAAAGGCAGAAATTGCCTGATCGATCTGTTCAAAACAATGGTCTTCACCTATAGCATCGGCAAAACCTTCTTTCACGAAAATATCTCTGACTGGGCCTATAATGCTGACAAAGATTAATTCTATATTTTTTGCACGACAAAAATCAAGTAATTCATGGAGTACCAACATACCGCTGGAATCTATACTCGAAATGCTTTGAGCATCAATAATCAATACTTTTAAGTCACTGCCTCTGAGCAACACCAGCTCTTCTGTCTTTTCTTTAAAATAATTGACATTGGCGAAGTAAATTCTGGAATCGAATCGTATAATTAGAAATCCTTTTATTTCCATTGCCTCTTTGAATCGTTTGATGTTTTTAAAGAAGTGGGTGTTAGGAATCTGACCCAGCACAGCCATGTGTGGTTGTGTAGTCTTGTAGATCATCATGACCAGTGAAAGCCCTACGCCGATCATTATTCCTTCTTTAATCCCTATGATGAGTGTACCTGTAAAAGTACTCAGCATCATGTAAAAGTCTGCTCTGTCTGTTTTCCAAAGGTATTTACATTGTTTCAAATCAATCAAACCTAAAACGGCTACCAGTATAATGGCTGCAAGTATGGCATTTGGTAAATAATAAAACAGTGGCGTGAAAAACAGAGCAGTAATTAATACCAGCCCTGCACTTACATATGAGGCGATGGCTGTTTTAGCACCATTGGCTTCACTCACCGCAGACCTGCTAAAGCCACCTGATGCAGGAAAACTGCTGAAAAATGAACCAAACATGTTTCCTGCACCCAGTGCTATCAGTTCTTTGTTGGCATCAATACGGTATTCGTTTTTGTGTGCAGGTTCTAATGCCTTGGAGATGGAAAATGCTTCCATAAAACCAATTAGTGCTAAAGTGGCAGCTACAGGTAGTAAGTTTATAATATTTGAGTAGCTAATATCAGGTATAGCGAAACCCGGCAGACCTGTTGGTATTTCTCCGATGATTTTTAGTCCAGTATTTTCCAGATGTAAATAACGAACTCCAATTATAGATAAGATTACGACAATGAGTGCTCCCGGAATCAGTTTGTTTATTTTTTTTGTGACCAGTAAAAAAATAATGCCAATCAAACCAACGGTAACGGAGACCCAGTTTATTTCTTCCATTTTCGAAATGAATTCTAAAAGAATATTATGAACGTATTTGTTTTGCGAAATCTTTACTCCGGTAAAGTGTGACAATTGATTGATACTGATAACCAATGCAGCAGCATAGGTAAATCCATTGATCACTGGTTTGGAAAGGAAATTTACGATAAATCCCAACCTCAAAATGCCCATTGAAAACTGAATAACACCTATCATAAAGGCCAGCAGTATTGCCAGTAATATATATCGTTCGCTATTGGCGACTGCCAGGGTAGAAACCCCGGTAGCGACGATTATTGAATCCATCGCTACCGGACCGACAGCCAGTTGGCGTGAAGTTCCCAGCAAAGCATAAATGAGCTGAGGAAAAATGGCTGCATAAAGTCCGTATATCGGAGGCAATCCTGCAATCATGGCATAAGCCATACCCTGTGGGATGAGCATTACGCCAACAGTGATCCCGGCAGAAAAATCCATACGGAACTTTCCGGAATTGTAGGTTTTTAAATCTTCGGTCAGGGGAAAAAGCTTTTTCAAGTAGGATATGCCATTTTATAAATGTTGTAAAATTAGAAAGTTATGCCCTTCCAAAGTGTAACAATGGTTACAAATCATCACTTTATAAATCTTGTTTTCATTCACAAAATCTCAATTTTATTCCTATGCAGTACTATTTTGTCTTCATTTTCCAGTTTTTTCAATAGACGTGAAACTACAACCCTTGAAGTGTTCATTTCTGTAGCAATTTCCTGATGGGTTTTTGAAATGGTAAAACTGCCGGTGTTTTGCTTTATGTCAAGCAGGTAATTCATAAGCCTTTCATCCATTCTCAAAAAAGCCACTGAATCCAATGCATTAATCAGTTCCTCGAATCTTAAATTGTATGAATTGAAAATGAACTGTCTCCAGGTTGAGTATTTCATCCAAAGATCCATATACTGAAGTGGTATCATCCAAACTTCAGTATCAGTTTCTGCTATGGCTTTTATCTCACTTTTTTTATGTTGGGTACAACAAGTCAATGACATGGCACAAGTATCACGTTCTCCCAGATAATATAAGAATAATTCATTTCCTTTGTCGTCTTCCCTGATAATTCTGACAGAACCACTCAATACCATGGGTATTTCCTTGATGTATTTGCCATAGTCTATCATTATTTTGCCTTCAGTCACACTCATTAGCCGACCTTTATCCGCCATTTCATCAATTAGCTCCGGTTGCAATATATTTCTAAATTTTTCCTTAAGTATCTCTTTCATAGTGTCGTATTCTGAGGTAATTTATAAAAATGTATGCTTAAATTTTATAAAAAAATAAAGGGTGGCCTTTAAACGATAAGTTACTGTATAATTGGTTAGACAGACATGTTTTTGATTTATCATAATGTCAAATTTAAACTTTGAATGAGCAATCCAATCTTTGATACTTATTTCCTATTTTTGCCTTCTTTTTTGAGAGGACATAATATTTGAATATAGAAAATATATATGTTTTTTCAATTGAAAGAATACCTTAAGCTCATATTGATAGATGAAAAATATTAGGAATTTTTGCATAATTGCCCACATTGATCATGGAAAAAGTACTTTGGCTGACAGACTTTTGCAGCAGACAGGTACGGTTGCCGATCGTGATATGCAAAATCAGTTGTTGGATAACATGGATTTGGAGCGGGAGCGTGGCATCACTATTAAAAGTCATGCGATTCAAATGCACTACATGTATGAAGGCGAAGATTATACATTAAACCTGATAGATACTCCTGGCCATGTGGATTTTTCATACGAAGTTTCCCGATCGATTGCAGCATGTGAAGGTGCTTTACTTATTGTGGATGCATCTCAGGGGATAGAAGCGCAGACTATTTCAAATTTATATTTGGCACTTGAGCATGATCTGGAAATTATTCCGGTTTTGAATAAAATTGATTTGCCCGGCGCTATGCCTGAGGAGGTGTCTGATCAGATTATTGAGTTGATAGGCTGTGATGTAGAAGATATTATTCACGCTAGTGGAAAAGAAGGCTTGGGTATTGACGATATACTCAAGGCAATAGTAAAGAAAGTACCAGCTCCGAAAGGTGATCCTAATGCACCATTGCAGGCTATGATTTTTGATTCTGTTTTCAATTCGTTTAGAGGTATAGAAGTTATTTTCAGAATATTTAATGGTAAAATAGCTAAAGGAGATAAAATTAAGTTTGTCAACACAGGCAAAACCTATGATGCTGACGAAATTGGAGTTTTAAAATTGCTTCAGGAGCCACAAAAGGAAATGAGTGCGGGTAATGTCGGTTATCTGATTTCGGGGATTAAAGTGGCGAAAGAAGTAAAAGTCGGAGATACCATCACCCATGCTGCCAATCCGACAAAAGAAACAATAAAAGGCTTTGAAGATGTTAAACCCATGGTTTTTGCAGGAATCTATCCCGTAGAGACTTCAGAATACGAAGAGTTAAGGGCTTCAATGGAAAAGCTACAGCTAAATGATGCCTCTTTGGTGTGGGAACCGGAAACCTCTGCAGCATTGGGTTTTGGGTTTAGATGTGGATTCCTTGGAATGCTACACATGGAAATTGTGCAGGAGAGATTGGAAAGGGAATTTGATATGACGGTGATTACCACCGTTCCTTCTGTGCAGTTTCGTGCCATCAAGTCTGACGGTTCTGTTCAATTGATCAACGCACCATCCGAAATGCCGGATCCTACAAAAATCAGCTACATCGAGGAGCCTTACATCAGGGCGCAAATCATCACCAAAGCAGATTTTATCGGTCCGGTGATTTCTTTGTGTATCGACAAAAGAGGTGAAATTAAAAATCAGGTTTATCTAACTTCAAATAGAGTAGAACTAACATTTGAGCTACCACTAGCGGAGATTGTTTTTGATTTTTTTGATAAATTGAAGACTATTTCCAAAGGATATGCATCATTGGATTATGAATTGATTGAGCCTAAGACTTCAAAAATGGTGAAGTTGGATATTATGCTCAATGGAGAGCCTGTAGATGCATTGTCTGCTGTAGTACATAGGGATAAAGCTTACGAGTGGGGAAAGAGGTTGTGTGAAAAGTTGAGAGAATTACTTCCCCGTCAGATGTTTGAAATAGCGATACAAGCTTCTATTGGTTCAAAAATTATTGCAAGAGAAAGTGTGAGGGCCATGCGAAAAAACGTATTGGCAAAATGTTATGGAGGAGATATTTCTAGAAAAAGAAAATTGCTGGAAAAACAGAAAAAAGGAAAAAAGAGAATGCGTCAGGTGGGTAATGTAGAAATACCACAGGATGCTTTTATGGCGGTACTTAAACTGGATTAATTGTTATGCCAACATTATTAGACGGACGAAAAATATCATCTGATATTAAAGCTGAAATCAAGCTAAAAGTTGAAAAAATGAAGGATGCTGGTCAAAGGGCTCCCCATTTGGCCATCATCATTGTGGGTGATGATGGTGCCAGCCACACTTATGTAGATGGAAAGATCAAAGCTTGTAAGGCTGTAGGGTTTGACTATACCCTCATGCAATTTGCTGCAACCATATCAGAGGAAAAACTACTGAAGCATGTTGATCAACTGAATTCTGATAGTGATATTGATGGTTTCATCGTTCAGTTGCCACTTCCAGAGCATATTTCAGTTGAAAGGGTGACAGAAAGTATTTCACCGGATAAAGATGTAGATGGTTTTGTGAATCAAAATTTCGGGAGTATTATTTCGGATTCACCTTTGTTAATGCCAGCTACGCCATTTGGTGTGATGGAGTTATTGAAAAGGTATGAAATAGATACCAAAGGCAAAGACTGTGTTATTGTAGGCGCAAGTCGTTTGGTCGGAGCACCTTTGGCTTTGATGATGTCTCACACAGGCCATGCAACAGTTACGCTTTGTCATAAATACACAAAAGACTTGTCTAGCCATACCCAAAAAGCTGACATATTAGTGGTTGCTGTTGGCAAACCAAATTTGATCACAAGAGAAATGGTAAAGGAAGGTGCTGTAGTTATAGACGTTGGTACTACCAGAGTTGCCGACGCTACTAAAAAAACCGGGTTTAAATTGTCGGGAGATGTAGATTTTGAGAATGTATCAAAAATTGCCAGCTATATCACTCCTGTGCCTGGTGGCGTAGGTCCGATGACCATCGCTTCTCTTATGATAAATACATTGAGAGCTGCCCGGCACAATCAATAGTTGATGGATCAAACTTTAGCGATAACACAAAAACTGCCTGTGATGGAAATTTTTTATTCCATACAGGGTGAGGGATTTCATTCCGGGAAACCTGCTGTTTTTGTGCGTTTGGGAGGATGTGATGTTGGCTGTCATTGGTGTGATGTCAAAGAATCCTGGAATGAAAAGGATCATCCACATTTAGGTATTGAAGAAATAATTAATGAAGTTACCCGATATCCTTCCAAAACAATTATTGTTACTGGTGGTGAACCGTTAATGTACAATCTGGACGGGTTGACATCTGAATTGAAAAAACATAGCTATCAACTCCATTTGGAAACCTCCGGTGTTTATACCATGACCGGGCAATGGGATTGGATTACCTTTTCCCCTAAAAAATTCAAAAAACCAGATCAGTCTATATATGCTGTAGCCAGTGAGTTGAAGGCAATTGTGTTTAATCAATCAGATTTTGCTTTTGCAGAGTCTTTTGTAAGTAGCTTAAATAACGATTGTATTCAATATCTTCAACCGGAATGGTCTAAATCGGAACAAATGACTGCTACTATTGTGGAATATATCAAAGCACACCCGGAGTGGAATATTTCATTGCAAACCCATAAATATTTGAATATCCCATAATATTTATTAATTCTTGCAGTAATAGTTATATGATGATGAGAAATGTACTTACTGTATTAACAATATTTTTTTTTACTTCTCAGGCGGTAGGGCAAAATCCCAATCTATCTACACAAGACAAAAAGGCTTTAAAATATTATCAGGAAGCCAGTGCGTTACTTAGGCGGGTTCAATATCCTGAAGCAATCGATCCTTTACGGAAGGCTTTGGATAGGGATCAAAACTTTATTGAAGCATGGCAAGCCCTGGGTCTGTCCTATTTTAAGACTGGCAAGCTTGATCAGGCTATTGAATGTTATGAAAAGCCAATAGAAATAGACAAAGAATCTGTTCGTGTACCAAGATCGTATTTTACACTTGCAGATTTATATTTTCAAAAAGAAGAGTACCAAAAAGCGGTCGATTTTGCTAATTTGTATATAGAAAACAGGCAAAACGAAACCGCAAATATTAAAACCCTGCAAACAATTATACAGAATTCAGAATATATTTTGGAAGCCATCAAAGAACCACTTCCTTATAATATTAAACCTTTGCCTGGTCAGGCAAATTATTTTAAACAGCAGTATTTTCCGGTACTTACGGTAGATCAGCAGTCACTGATTTATACCGGAAGAAACAGGGACGAGAATATATACATATCGCGACTTGGAGAGAATGGGGACTGGGGAATGCCATCTCCGATTTCCAATAATATCAATACCGATTTGAACGAAGGGGCTTGTACTATTTCAGCTGACGGACGTATTTTGATTTTTACTTCTTGCCAGGGAAGGAGAGGCTTTGGGAGTTGCGATTTATACATTACCTATAAAGAAGGAAACGACTGGGCCGTTCCAGAAAACCTGGGTATTGATGTTAATTCTTCATCTTGGGATGTGCAGCCCACCTTATCTGCGGATGGCAGAACATTATATTTTGTATCAGACAGACCTGGAGGCTTAGGAAAAAAGGATATATGGAAATCATCCAAAGGTGAAGATGACAAATGGAGTTCGCCTGTGAATATAGGAGCTCCGGTCAATACTTCTTTGGATGAAATTTCTCCTTTTATACATGTAAATGGTGAGTCACTCTATTTTGCATCGAAAGGTCATGCAGGTATGGGTGGGTTCGACATATTTATGAGTGAAGTAAATGACGGAATTTGGTCTGAACCTACAAACCTCGGATATCCATTAAATGACAGATATGATCAGGTATCTTTATATATATCGTCAGGGGGGGAGAAGGGTTATTATACCATAGAGAGAGTGGTGAACGGTGAATGGAGAAGTGTGTTGCACTCGTTTGATGTACCCCCACAATTTAGGGTTAAAAGGAGGAGTGTTTTTACCATTGGACATGTTATTGATAAAGGTACACGTAAATTCCTTGGTGCTGATATTAAGATTTTTGATCAATCCAACTCTGAACTGATTTCGAAGGTAAAGTCAGATGCTGTTACGGGAGAATATACGATCGTCTTAACAGAAGGAAATGAATATGGGCTCTATGTTGAAAAGAGAGGATACCTGTTTGCAGATTATTCATTCAATGTCAATAAAATTGAAAATTTCAATAGCGATAACCTGGAAATAGAGCTTCAGTCAATAAAGGAAGGAGTTAGTATGGTGCTAAACAATATCTACTTCGAATTTGATAGCTTTGAACTCAAGAAAGAATCCTATTCAGAGCTTCAGACTGTTTATGAGTTTTTAAAAGCCAATCGCAATGTTTCTATTGAGATACAGGGCTATACCGACGATAAAGGTACAAAGCAGTATAATGAAGCATTGTCAGAGAATCGAGCGAAATCGGTTTACCAGTATTTGTTAGATAAAAAAGTTCCGCCAAGAATGTTATCTTACAAAGGACTAGGGGCTCAAAACTTTATTTCTCCAAATGATACTGACGAAAACAGAGCAAAAAACCGGAGAATAGAATTTGTGATCAAGAAATTGGATAATTAATTCAAGAAATATAAATTTTTTTATTCGGAAGATTATTTCTCTTTTTTTGAATATGTGAAATTAATTATTGTGGTAGGTAATAAAATAGTAATGATATTACTAATATTAAGCAGTTTTATTTTAAAATTGTATCTTCATAATGTTATGCATGCATAATAAATCTCCAAATTCTTTTTATTTTGGTACGTATTGTTATAATTTTAAGGTTCAATTAAATTAATGTTAAAATTTAAACTTTAAATTAATACAATATGAAGAAGATTCTACTTATTAGTTTCATGTTGTTGTCTGCGCTTATTAACGAATCGTGGGCACAAGAACGCACCGTTTCAGGAAATGTCTCCTCAAAAGAGGATGGTTCAACCCTTCCTGGTGTGAATATAGTAATTAAGGGTACTACTGATGGTACTACTTCCGATCTGGATGGAAATTACAAATTGAGTGTTCCCGCTGAGGGAGGAATTTTAGTATTCTCCTTTATAGGTATGACAAATCAGGAAATTGAGATTGGTTCTAGATCTGTAATTGATGTGATTTTGTCTGAGGATGCTCAACAGTTGAACGAGGTAGTGGTGACGGCAATCGGTATTGAGCAAAACAAAAGAACCCTTGGGTATGCTCTACAGAATGTAGATGCTCAAGAAATTGTTAACGCACGGGAAACGAACATAGTCAATGGTTTGGCAGGTAAAATTGCAGGTGTTCAAATCAATTCTTCTGGTGGGCAGGCGGGTTCTTCTTCCAGGATTATCATAAGAGGTAATTCGTCTCTTTTAGGAAATAACCAACCTTTATTTGTGATTGACGGTATTCCGATTGATAACAGTCAAAATCAGGCAGCACCTAATACTGTTGAGGGTAGTGTTTTTAATGGTTCGGGTTCGAACAGAGCGATTGACATTGATCCTAATGTAATTGAAAATGTTTCGGTTTTGAAAGGAGCTGCGGCAACTGCGCTATATGGTTCCAGAGGTGCCAATGGGGTTATTGTAATAACAACCAAGAGAGGTTCTAAAAAGGGAAGTGGGCCTACTGTTACTATTAGTTCATCTTTTGGTATTGACAATCCCATTGTTAAAGGGTTTCAACATGAGTATCTCCAAGGATCTGGAGGTAATTATAGAAATGGATTGCCAGCCGGAGCTGGAGGATTTAGAAGTCAGGATCCAGCGACAAATCCTACTGGACTTACAGCGACTCAAACGAGTGTTTCCTGGGGGCCAAGCATCAATAGAATGGATCAATACACTCTTGATTCGATAGGATTACCAAAAATTTACGATCCAAGAGATGATTTCTATAGGGATGCAAAAACTTTGGAAAACAACATTACCATAAGTGGAGGAAAGGACATTATCAGTTATTTGGTGTCCTATTCTCAGTTGGATCAAGAAGGAATAGCTCCGGGAAACGAATTTGACCGAAAAAGTTTGATGGCTAGCATGGATGTTCAATTTTCCGATAAAATTAAGTATAGTGGATCCATTAATTATATCAATAGCTACAACAGAAGGTTGACCGAAGGAAATGGACAAAGAAGTTATCTCTATGGTCTCAATTTTTGGCCTATTAGTCATGATGTAACAAAATACCTTACAGATGATGGAACCTATTATACGTATAATGGAGGGACTTTCAATAATCCGTTTTGGCTAGCAGAAAACAACGGTCGTTTCAGTACTACAAATAGATTTATATTGAATCAAAGCATTACTTATCAGATTTTACCTTGGCTTTCAGTGAGTAATAGGTTTGGAGTTGATTTTTACCATGACCTTCAGGAAGATCATGTGAATATTGGTACAAGAGGGACTGCTGATGGTAGAATGTTTAATGCCGATATCACCAATACTCAAATGAATAATGACTTTATTGTAAGTGTTAATAAAGATATTAATGATGATTTCAGAATTAGCGGGCTTGTTGGGAATAATATAAACACTCAAACCTACAAAAATGATTTGATAAGAGGGATTGAGTTGAATATCCCGGGATTTTTTGACATAAGCAATGCCAGTACCCAAGAGGCTTATGAGTATGATTCTGAATTGAGAAATTATAGTGCCTATTTCTCTGCTGGATTAGATTATAAAAATATGCTTTTCCTGAACGTGACAGGTCGAAATGACTGGTCTTCGTCCTTGCCTAAGAATGCTAATTCATTCTTTTACCCTTCAGTATCTGTTGGGTTTGTGTTTACCGATTTACTACCTGTGAGTGAAGAAATATTTCCTTATGGTAAATTCAGAGCATCTTGGGCTCAGGCGGGTAATACTGCAAGTCCTTACAATACGATTCAAACATTTACTCAATCTGCTCCAGGCGATGGTACTAGAGGTGCAATTACCATTCCTACACAGGGTCAAAATGCATTCGAACAAACCAACATAAAAGCAAACAATGAATTGGTTCATGAACTAGTTACGGAAATAGAAATTGGAGGAGATTTTAGGTTTTTGAACAATCGGTTGGGTGTTGATTTTGCCTACTACAATAGAAAGAGCACAAATCAAATAGTTGATGCTCCCGTAGCTCCATCAACCGGATTTGTTGAAGCAACAAAAAATGTTGGAAAAGTTGAAAATAAAGGTGTTGAATTGACCTTGACAGGTACGCCTTTGAAAATGGATAACGGGTTAGTGTGGGATGTGCAAGTAAATTTTGCAAAGAACAAAACTGTAGTAAATGAACTTACTCCGGGGGTGGAATCTATTTTTCTTTATGGTTTTACAAGTCCACAGATTAGAGCGGATGTTGATAATGGTTATGGTACAATTTGGGGACAGAGATTTAGTAGGACAGAGGATGGTCAGTTATTAATTGGAGAGGATGGCCTTCCTATTCCTGATGATGCTTTAGGTAGTATTGGTAATGTTCAACCCGATTGGACTGGAGGAATTAGAAACTCTTTTAGTTGGAAAGGAATCACTTTGTCTTCTTTGTTTGATATAAGAAAAGGTGGCGACATTCTGAACTTTGATTTGTATTATTCTACTTATTATGGTACCTCTTCTATTACCGCAGATAGGGGTTCTGTAATTGTATGGGATGGAGTTGTTGATAACGGCGATGGTACTTTTAGAAAGAATGATATTCCGGTGGTTAAAGATCAAACTTACTATACAGGGTTTTATAGTAGCTATGATGAACTATTTGTAGAAGATGCCAGTTTCATCAAATTGAGAGAATTGAGTGTGAGTTATGCTTTGCCCAGTTCTTTGCTAGAAAGTACCCCTTTTAAAAATGTAAGTTTCTCTGTAATTGGAAGAAATCTTTGGATTAAGAGTAATTTCACTTATTGGGATCCAGAAGGAAGCCTAGGGGGTAATGGAAATGGACAAGGGTTCTATCATGGTGTAACACCAGGAACGCAATCATTGTCTTTTAGATTGAAAGCCTCTTTTTAATGTTAGCCGTAGTTAATTTAAATTAAAAGTTATGAATTCAATTAATAAATATATAACAGGATTTGTATTGAGTGCTTTAATGCTCTTTTCAACTTCCTGTTCAGAATTTTTGGATGTAAACGAAGATCCAAATAACCCAGTTGTAGTATCCGAACCATTATTATTGACTGGAATAATAGCCAATTTCACTTATCAGATTTTGGCTGGCTATCCGGTAAGGGTTACAAGTACATGGGTGCAACAGCAATCATATAATGGAGCTTTACCTCACTATGGCATCTATAGAGTGGATGAAAATGATGTAAACAACACATGGACTTACTATTCCTACTCAAATGCAATGCAGAACTGTAAGATTTTATCAGAAATTGCGACTACTAATGAGTTGTATGATTATGCTGGTATTGCTAAAATCATATGGGCTTGGAATATGAGTATAGTAACGGATTTATATGGAAATGCTCCGTTTTCTGAAGCTTGGAATCCTGATATGTATCCACGACCAGCTTATGATACTCAGGAGTCTATTTATGCATCTCTTCAAACTATGCTTGATGATGCTATTGCAGATATTGATAGAACAGATGGTTTAAGTACTTATGTGGTTGGCGAAGATGACTTTGTGTATGGTGGAAATATGACAAAATGGAAAAAACTGGCTTATTTGTTAAAAGCTCGATTCTACATGAGACTGTCTTATGCCCCGGGATTTAATGCTGTAACTCAAGCGGATTTAGCGTTGGCTGCCACCGCTAATTCATTTGCAAGTAATACGGATAATGCGACTTACGAATATTTGGATGAAGCTGGTCAGGAAAATCCATGGTATCAATATGCTATTGATGGCAAGTGGAGTACAGATCAGCAAATGAGTGATAAATTCATATCAGATTTGTTGATAAGAAATGATCCTAGAATATATGCATTGGCAGGATTTGATGGTGATGGAGAATTTTCTGGACATGAGAACGGAGTTGATGGGGATACGGATAAGTCTCCTATTGGGGAATATTATAGTGCAGCTGATGCAGCGGTAATTATGGCGTCATATCCTGAGGTGAAGTTTATTGAGGCTGAGGCTCATTTAATTAAAGGGGATTTACCAGCTGCTCAAACAGCATATAGTGCAGCAGTTCGTGCATCATTTGATGAATTGTCTGATGAGATAGATAAGAAATCGGCTGATGATGACAATCTTTCTGGTGCATCAACTGATGTTGATGCTTATTTGACTGCAAATGAAACTTTGAGGTCTCCTTTAAATATTGCGTATAACCAAGTAATGAACCAGAAGTATATTGCGATGTTTACTCAATTCGAAGTGTATAACGACTGGAGGCGTACTAAAATACCGAGCTTGTCAGCGGCACAAAACGCAAATATTTCTAGTATGACTGAGCCTGCTACAAGATTTCCATATCCCTCTGCTGAATTGAATTACAATTCTGAAAATGTAAACGCTCAGGGAGTTCCTGTTGGATTCAATGCAGTAACCAGTAAAGTTTGGTGGAATACTGCTCCTGAAAACTGTACACTTTGTAATAATTAAGAGATAAGACATGAAGAATTATTTATATTATGTATCAATCCTTGCATTTTCCGTATTGCTCGGTGGATGTCTGGAGGATAATGAATTTGCTACAGCCAATATAAGTTCTGCAGCAACGATAGAAGTTCCATCTAGTAAACCATACATATTTGGTGCTACAGAGGCAATTGATTTGACAGTGGAGCTAACAGAATTTTCAAGTGCTTCATTAGTAAAAAGTGTTTCAGTGATAAAGAGTTTCAATGGAACAGCAACTACTGTAGCAGATATAGATGTAGGATCAATAACAACCTTTCCTACAACTTTAAGTTTTGATTTAACAGGGTTATTGGAAGGTTTAAGTATCACTGAATCTGATTTAGGGCCAGGAGATGTATGGGTTTTTAGTTATACAGTGAATTTGACCGATGGGAGGGTTCTTAAACCTGCACAGAAAACTTCTATTGCTTTTTCTTGTGTATCAGATTTAGCCGGAACGTATAGCTCTCTGACTTCAGGAAGTGCAGGAACTGATGACCCGTATGAAGTTACACTCACAGAGACCGCAACAAGTGGTGTTTATGAAGTTTCGGATATTACATTTGGGTTGTATAAAAATAGCTATGGTGCATCCGATAATCCGGCTGATATTACTGACGTATGCGATGTAATTAGTCTTATTGATCAGCCTGATGTGGTTTATGGTGGAGATGTATTTAATGGTTCTGGAACTGTTAATGCTGATGGAACCATTACCCTTTCCTGGTCGAATGGGTATGGTGATTATGGTGTCACTACCCTAACAAAGCAGTAAATTAAGGGTCTATTGATTTGATGGATAAAAAGGGGTAGCCTAAATTTTAGGCTACCTTTTTTTACAGCTTATGAGGGATAAATTTGTTGGTTTTAAGATTTGCTAGAAATAGCATACAAAACGGCTTTATGACAAAAGAATACAAACTAAAATCTAACATTGTACCGTTATTTTTTTCTTTTACATTGGGAATAAGTTTCACTTCCAATGCACAGCCTACAGGTTCGTATCAATCCAATGTAAAGGAAGCCTTTGTGCCATCAGAGCTCTTAAATAAACTCACTCAGAGGGTTGAGCATAATACCGAAAGTACAGAAGGTTCACCGTATTTATTTGAAGAGTATTCAAAAGGAGAAATTTATTCGAATAAATATGGCAAGGTAAACGGCTATACCTTGAATTATGATTTGGCCAGGGATGAGCTTTTGATATCATTAAATCAAATGATCAGGGTCATTGAGCTACATGAAGTAGATAGTTTCATAGTCAGTGATCCCCAATCTCAATATTGTAATTTGGCTAAAATTTCTAACAGAGGTTTGGAAGGAATTGGAATTCTACATGCGAAAACTACTGATGGCAAGTATTTGGTTACTAAGAAAAGTGCGAAATTAGTACCTCCAAATTACAGTCCTCAGTTTAATACAGGAAGTAAAAATTCCAAATGGCTTAGGAGAGAAGTGTCTTATATAGTTTCTAATTCGGAAATAATTAAACTACCTACTTCAAAGAAAGTAGCTTTAAAAGTATTTGATGAAAAGTCAAAGGATATCTCGGAGTTTGCTGATGATCAAAAAATAAAATTTAAAAGTATTGATGAGTGGGTATTGGCTTTTAATTATTTTAATACATTGGCCTTGTGAGTCAAATCATTTGAAATTTTCTTTGTATATAAAACTACATACATACTCTTTCACTCCTTCTTCCAATTTATAAAATTCTTTGCCACAGCCAGTACTCCTTAGTTTGGTCATATAGGCTTCAATGGAGATTTATCCTTGCTGAAGATACTTGGTTGAGATTTGTCGATATTTTCAAACTTACCGATTTTTGCTGGTGGCAGTTTAATTTTTTTGGCCGATTAAAATAGAAGCAAGATCCCATTCGTCAGAGTAAATAGATTCAGCCCTATCTCTCAAATTATAGTTTGAGCTCAAAACTTGTCCATAAGCTCCTGCTGATCGAATCTGAAGTATATCGCCTCTTGAAGTCATTGGTAATACCGCTTCTCCAAAGGTATCTGTGCTTTCACAAATAGGACCTACTACTTTATACGATTCCATTTCTTTATCTGAACTAATATTTTCGATTTTATGGTAAGAATTATAGAGTGCCGGACGGATCAAATCGGTCATTCCAGCATCTATGATAGCAAATTTAGTTTCTTTTCCAACTTTCACATAGAGTACTTTTGATATAAGAGAGCCCATTTGACCAACCAGAGACCTACCCAGTTCAAAATGGACACTTTGATTTGGTTTGGGTTTAAGAAATTTGTCAAAAACTTTGAAATATTCTTCAAAATTAGGAATTGGATTCGTGTCTGGTTCATGGTAGTTTATACCAAGCCCGCCACCTAAATTTAAATGTTCTATCTCAATGTTTTTAGAATCAAGAAAGGTAAGAACATCATTAACCGCATAACATAGTTTCGCATAAGGATTTAAACTCAGGATTTGAGAGCCTATATGAAAATGCACCCCCGTCAACATAATGTTTTTGTATTTCGACACTTCTTCAAGTGCCATTCCTAAATCTGCTACTGGAATACCGAATTTATTTTCACTTAAACCAGTCGTAATATGACGATGTGTTTGTGCATCCACATTTGGATTCAATCGAAATGCTATCTTGGCTATTGAGTTATTTTGTTTTGCTACCTGATCAATAACTTCCAGTTCTTCTATGGATTCACAGTTGATGCTATGGATGTTATTTTTTATTGCCAGAGTCAACTCTTCGTCTGTTTTTCCTACTCCGGCAAGTACAATATCTTTAGGGTTAAATCCTGAATCAATGGCCTTAATTATTTCATTTCCACTGACACAATCAGCACCTAATCCATAGTCAATTATTTTTTTCAAAATGCGAGTTTCTGCATTGGCTTTTATAGCATAATGTACATGATAAGAACTATCAGTAATAGCACTTTTTAGTGCCTTGAGGGTACGATCCAGAAGGTTAAGATCATAGTAATAAAATGGGGTTTTGGGCATAATGCTTGTTTTAGGACATCAAAATTAACTTGAGTGTATTTATTTCGAAAAACATTATGGAATTTCAACAAACAATTAATAAATTGTTAAATAATTAACACTAAAAGGATATTTATGAGAACAATTGCAGAGGTAGTAGAGTTTGAAGTGAAGAAATTACCCTTTGTTGAAGAGGCAATGCAGGATGGTTTGATTAATTTATCTTCACTGGCAAGGTTAATAAAACCTTCTATAGAAGAGGCTCTGATGAAGGAAGTAAATGAAGGTGCTATTGTTATGGCGTTAAAGAGATATACAAAAAACATGTCGGGCGCAGTGATGTTGAAAGCAGAGGATATTGGTCGTTATTTTGGTGAAATATTTGTTCGGTCTGGATTAATGACTTGTTCGTATGCCAATTCCCATACATTAATAGAAAATCAAACTAAATTATTACACGAAGTAGATAAAAACGTAGATGCCTATTGTTCGTTTAAGCAAGGCATGTTTGAGTACACTTTTATTCTAAGTCAGAACTTAAAAGAGCAGGTTGACGAACTTTTCAAAAACGAAAAATACATTTCAGGTATTACCAATTTGTGCTCGGTCACTGTAAAACTGAAATCATCAAATGTAGAGGTGATGGGGCTGTATTATTATCTCTTCAAAATGATAGCCTGGAGAGGAATTAACGTTATTGAGGTGGTTTCAACGGCAAATGAATTTACCATAGTGGTAGATCAGGAGAATATAAATGAATCTTTTTCTGTTTTGATGAATATCAAAGAAGGCGTTTCTGCCTAGAGTCTGTCTATAAAGTACGATCCACGCTTTACTAAGATTTTAAGATTGGTAAAGCTGTTAAAATAGTAAGCTTTAAGAATCCTGAAAGGCTTCTCAAAGCACATTTAGACAGACTCTAATTAAGTGTTGATTTTCTCAGTTGTATATTATCAAGGCTATCACAGTAGCTAAAAAACAATGGGACTACTTGAGATGAATGTCTTGAAGGAGCATTGAAGAGTACACAAATGGCAAGTTTGTTTTTTCTATCTACCGCAATTTCACTTCGGTATTGATTCACATAACCTCCATGATGCATAATAGTGCGAGAACCAAATTCAATCACTCTCCATCCTTTGGCGTAGTAAGATTTTTTCACTCCTGACCATCTGTTGAAATATTTTCTATTTCTGCTGGTACTCACTTCAGGAGCAAAAACGCTATCCAATACATGCAATGGTACAATATCGGGTCGGTTGCCCAGTAGAATTTGTAACCATTGGCTTGCATCAGAGATTGAAGTATTGATACCTCCTGCTGATGGTGCGTTATAATATTTGTTATTTTGTTTGGTAGGGTAATATTTTTTAGAAACCGAATTCCACCTATGTGGCATTGCCATATTTGATGTTGAATCTATTGTCAGGATTGAACATGAAGAATGTCTCATATTTGCAGGGGTAAAAATATTATCTTCAAGTAGTTGTTCAAAACTTTTATTGGTTGAGGATTTAAGCACTTCTTCAATAATAGCAAAGGCAACATTTTGGTATGACATAAGCTGGCCTTCTTTTGAAATGAGATCCACCGATTTCAGTTTTGGCATTATTTCTTTGATCCCCATGTCTTCTTCGAGCAAGTTGGTATAACTGTGAAGTGGTAGTCCTGTAGTATGTGAGAGTAAATGCCGAATTTCTATATTGGAAGCCTGTTTCTCGTCGTTTAATACGAAATCTGGTACATGTTCTTTTACCTTGGTATCCCAATCAAGATACTTTTTATTCACAAGCATTCCTGTCAGAATGCCAGTAAATCCTTTTGATACACTGCCAAGTCTGAAAATGGTATTGGTGTCAACAGAGTCTGTAGAATTGACAGTTTTTACTCCTAAACCGTCCATAATTATCACAGAAGTATCTTTTACCACAACGATCGCTGCTCCAGGGCAATCGCTTTGTTCGAAAAAATATTTGAATACTGCCCCAAATTGTTGGTAGGGGGCATTTTCCAGGTGTTTTTCAATAGAAGAGAATGAGATTTGTAAGTTTGGCTCGGTTTTAACCGTTCGGTCTGTCGTAAAAGAAATAACGAACATGAGAAAACCAAATAGGAGTGTAGGTAAAATGTACTTCAAGATTTAACAATAGTATTTTATGGTGTTGATTAATTATTGACCGACAATCTTCTTAATAGGTCAGCAGTTTACTAAAGGTTCTGTTGTCATTATGGTTTCATTTTTTACTAAGTTGTGGGTTCAGCAAAAGTAACATAGTCCGAACAAATTCAACAAATTCATTGGCTAAACTGATAGCTCGATCCGCACCAATGGATGTAACCGAATAGTATTTCCGAACACGTTTTCCAATATTTTGTGTTTGAGATACAATAAGACCGGCAGCTTCTAATTTGTGCAATGTAGGATAGAGTGCCCCTTCGGTCAGAAGTATTTTGCTATCTGTTAATTCTTTTACTTTTTGGGTGATTTCATAGCCGTACATTTTTCCGTTTTCCGAGAGTAGCTTTAATACGATAGTTTTTAGTGTCCCTTTGAGAAGTTCTTTAGAATACATAAAGCAATATACATAATGCTCTTTTGTATTCAAAAAAATACCAAATACTATTAGGTATGATTGGTTGGCTAAAATTCTTTTCTACCCGAAGAGAAAAAGAACCTAAAATGATCAGATTTTCATTTCAATAGCCAAATTTGAAGCATATTTCCAAATATGTGTAAATCTACAAAATCCATTGGGTCAGACGGGAAAAATATGATGAAAATCACATTTCAAACGGGTATATAAGATAAGAATCACTTTTATTATTTATAATTATTCTAAATAACAGTCAAATATATTGCCAATGAATAACGTAAGATGCTTATAATCAGTATTATAAATATACAAAACTACCAAAAGAACCAAAATGCTACGTTTCTGTCCTAAATATGTTTTTGAATTAATTCATGCCGACACTACATTTGCATCCACTACAAAAAGGAAAGCTAAATACTGATGCTAAAACGAAATTGTTTCTATTCCAAAGTGGGATTTTTTTCTAAAAGAATTATCCTTTCATTTTCCTTAATTTTCACTCTATTTATTGCGATCAACAGTGCTCAGGCACAAGATGACGGTATTCCAACGGATGAGGCTGTAATATCAAGTGGTGAGAAACTTTTTAAGGCCAATTGTAAAGTGTGTCATGCTGTTGATCAACGGGTAGTAGGGCCAGCTCTTAAAGATGTTCATAAAAGAAGGCCTGTAGAGTGGATTCAGGCTTTTGTTAAAAACTCTCAAAAAGTAATCAATAGTGGAGATGATTATGCGGTGAAATTATACGAAGAGTATAATAAGACTCAAATGACATCTTTCGATTTTTCGGATGATGAAATATTGTCAATCATTGCTTATCTGAAAGCTGAATCTGCAAAGGAAGTTGTAGCGGCTCCACAGGCTACTGGTGGAGATGGAGAAGTTCAGCAAGAGGAAAACACTTCGGAATACATGACCATCATAATGATTGGGCTTATTGTAGTATTGGTATTGATATTGGCAGTACTGGGACTTATCATCGGAGTACTTAAAAAACACCTTAATGCAAAAGAAGATATATCCGAAGAGGATAAAGAAATAGTAGATCAAAAAATTGACCTACAGAAATTTGTAAAAAGCAATGCATTTTTGGGAATAGTAGCATTTGTGTTTACAGCGATCGTATTGAAGTCCGCTTTGGATGGTTTGTTCACCGTTGGGGTTCAGCAAGGATATCAGCCCACACAGCCTATCGCTTTTTCGCACAAAATACATGCAGGGCAGTACGAGATAGACTGTAATTATTGCCATACGGGAGTAAGGAAAAGTAAGAATGCTAATATTCCATCTCCAAATATTTGTATGAATTGTCACTCGTCCATTAAGACAGATTCTAAAGAAATTCAAAAAATACAAGCAGCAGTGGATACCAATACGCCTATAGAATGGGTGAGGGTTCACAACTTGCCTGATTTGGCATATTTTAACCATTCTCAACATGTGAAAGTCGGAGAAATAGAATGTCAGACCTGTCATGGCCCGATAGAGGAGATGGATGTGGTGTACCAGTACTCACCCCTTACAATGGGATGGTGTATCAATTGCCACAGAGAGACCGATGTGAATACTAAAGGAAATGAATACTACGATAAATTAGTGAAGCTACACAACGAAACAAGCAAAGAACCTATGAAAGTAGAAGACATAGGTGGTTTGGAATGCTCAAAGTGTCATTACTGATTTTATAAAAAATACTTGTACCATTTACGAGATATGAAAAACAACAAAAAGCAATATTGGAAGGGGTTGGAGGAATTGACCAAAAATCCTGAGTTCGAAAAATATGCTGATAAAGAATTTGCTGAACACCTTCCAATAAATGAGGAGAGTGAAGGTGACGGTACAAATCGAAGGGATTTCCTTAAAATGATGGGCTTTGGCATAGCTGCTGCTTCATTGGCTGCCTGCGAAGCTCCTATCAGGAAAGCTATTCCTTATTTGAACAAACCAATTGATGTTGATCCTGGTGTTCCAAACTATTATGCATCTACCTACTTAAATGGTAATGATTTTGCCAGTATAGTGGTAAAAACAAGAGAGGGGAGGCCAATAAAAATTGAACCTAACACACTATCATCTTTAAGTGGTGGTGGTACTTCTGCTCAGGCTCAGGCTTCTGTTTTGTCTTTGTATGACAAAGAAAGACTATCTGCTCCGCAGATGGATGGCAAGGAAACCACTTGGGGTGATTTGGATAAAGCTGTAAGTGCTAATTTAGCTTCAGCCGGAAGGATTGCTTTCGTGAGCAATTCTATCTTTAGTCCTTCTACCCAGGCAGCTATTGATACTTTGAAAGCTAAGTATGCAGGGATAGAAGAAATAACTTACGATCAGGTTTCATTCTCAGGTACCTTGAGTGCCAATGAAAAGAGCTTCGGGAAAAGAGTATTGCCTTCTTATGACTTTAGCAAGGCCAAAACAATAGTAACTTTCGGAGCAGACTTTTTGGGCGAGTGGTTGAACCATTCGTTGCACAACAAGCAATTTGCTACTACCAGAAAGCTTGGCCCGAATAAAAAAGAAATGTCCAGACTGTATGCGTTTGAGTCAAACCTGTCACTAACAGGATCGAATGCTGATTACAGAACAAGGATAAAAGCTTCTCAGCAAGGTATGTATGTGGCTAATCTGTACAATGCAATAGCTAAGAAAGCCGGAGCAGCTACAGTAAATGCCGGTACCATTGAAGATTCTGCTAATCTGACAAAAGCTGCCAACGAACTTTGGGCAAACAAAGGTAAGTCACTTGTAGTATCAGGATCGAATGAAGAGCAGGTACAAGTACTTGTAAATGCTATCAACAATCTGCTTGGCAACTACGGAACTACCCTTGACATCAACTCTTCTGATTATACCCGAAAGGGAGATGATAAGAAAATGGTGAATTTTGTGAAAGATTTGAAATCAGGATCCTTCGGTGCTGTAATCTTTTTCAACTGTAATCCTGTATATGACCATGCGATGGGCAAGGACATGGAAGAAGGATTGAAGAAAGTTAAATTCTCTATTTCTACTTCTGATAGAAAAGATGAAACAGCAAGTTTGGTTAAAGCTATTGCACCGGACAATCACTATTTGGAGTCGTGGAATGATGCTGAACCAGTTAGTGGTAAATTTTTATTGACACAGCCTACCATTTCCAATCTCTTCAATACAAGACAAGCACAACAATCGTTCTTAGCTTGGGCCGGGAATGATGCTACATATTTTGATTTCATAAAAGAAAACTGGAAAAATACCAATTTTACAGCACAATCTGATGAAAGCAATTTTGAAACTTTCTGGGACAAATGCTTATACGATGGGGTGTTTGAAGTAAAGGCTACTGAAAATACTGAAGCTGCTCAGGAGGCAGTAGAAATAGCTGTTGACTATAAAGCGAGTGCAACGGGTTCTGGTGATGAGTTGGTGATTTATGCTACTGGTGCGTTGGGTAATGGATCTCAGGCCAACAATCCATGGTTGCAGGAAATGCCTGACCCTATCACTAAAGCAGTGTGGGACAACTACCTGACTGTTTCAAGAGATAAAGCTGACAAACTAGGACTGGTAGTTGGCGATATGAGCACTAAACTGGCTAACCTGACTGTAAATGGAAAAACTATTACCATTCCGGTGATGATCCAACCAGGACAGGCTGAAGGTACAGTCGGATTGGCTATTGGGTACGGTAGAACCAGTGCCGGTAAAGTTGCCAATGGTGTTGGACAAAATGCATATCCATTCATCAGTTATGCTGGTGGATTTCAAAATATGGCAATCACCTCCGGTGTGAAAATTGAATTGACGTCAGAGGAATATAGAATAGCTCAAACACAAACTCATCATACTTATATGAACAGAAGTAGTGTGGTACAAGAGTCTATTCTATCAGAATATCAAAAAAATCCTTCTGCAGGAAGAGCATTCCCTATGATATCTACTTATCATGGTAAAGAAAAGCCGGGTAATGTGTCGTTGTGGGAAGGACACAAATATCCCAATCACCATTGGGGAATGATTGTAGATATGAACTCATGTACCGGTTGTGGTGCATGTACAGTGTCATGTCAGGCTGAAAATAACGTTCCCGTTGTAGGAAAAGCTGAAGTACTCAACAGACGAGAGATGGCTTGGTTGAGGATTGACAGGTACTATAGCAGTGATGCACCAGAGGGTGATTTGAATGCCATGGAGATCGCTGCTGACCAACCAGAAGTTACATTTCAGCCTATGATGTGTCAGCAGTGTAACAATGCGCCGTGTGAGACGGTTTGTCCTGTTGCTGCTACCAATCATAGTACTGAAGGCCTTAATCAAATGGCGTATAACAGATGTATTGGTACAAGATATTGTGCTAACAACTGCCCATATAAAGTAAGAAGATTTAATTGGTTCAAATACCATGACAACAGCCAGTTCCCTGAAAACACTTCAATGAACAACGACTTGGGTAAAATGGTATTGAATCCGGATGTTACTGTGAGAGCAAGAGGTGTGATGGAGAAATGCTCTTTCTGTGTACAAAGAGTTCAGTATGGTAAACTTGAAGCCAAAAAAGAAGGAAGAAGACCAATAGATGGAGAAATTACTTCAGCTTGTGCTACTGCATGTCCTTCTGAAGCATTGGTATTTGGGGATATGAAAGATCCTAATAGTAAGATTTCAAAAATGTTGAGGCTTAAGGATGGAGAAAATGGCCTTGAAGTGAAAGAAGAAAGAGCCTACAACATGCTTGAGGAGATAAATGTGAAACCAAATGTCTGGTACCTCACTAAGATTAGAAATAAAGAAGAATCAAACGCTTAAAAAAATACAAATTATGCACGCAGAATCAGTAGTTCGCCGGCCTCTTGTAACAGGTGGTAAAACTGTTCACGACATAACAAATGACATTTGTAGTAGAGTAGAAGAGAAACCAAGTAAATCTTGGTTACTGGCTATTACTCTTTCTCTCAGTGTGCTCATAATAGCAGGTTATTACGTGTACAGGTTGTTGTGGCATGGTATAGGTGAATGGGGTTTGAATAAAACAGTAGGTTGGGCTTGGGATATAACCAACTTCGTATGGTGGGTAGGTATCGGTCACGCAGGAACATTGATTTCTGCAATTCTTCTTTTGTTTAGACAAAGATGGAGAATGGCGATCAACCGTGCTGCTGAAGCAATGACCATTTTTGCTGTAATTTGCGCAGCAATGTTTCCGGTACTTCACATGGGAAGACCATGGTTGGGAGCTTACTGGGCTCTACCATTACCTAATACATTTGGATCCCTTTGGGTAAACTTTAACTCACCATTACTTTGGGATGTATTTGCCATTAGTACTTATTTTTCGGTATCCCTTGTGTTCTGGTACATAGGTTTGATTCCTGACTTTGCTACAATCAGAGACAGAGCAACAACCAAAATCAGAAAAGCGATTTATGGTGCTTTGAGTTTTGGTTGGGATGGTGCTTCTAAAACCTGGTCAAGATATGAAACAGTATCTCTTGTACTGGCTGGCTTAGCTACACCTCTCGTACTTTCGGTACACACTATTGTATCAATGGACTTTGCAACTTCTGTTATACCGGGATGGCATACAACAATATTTCCTCCATACTTTGTAGCAGGAGCTATTTTCTCTGGATTTGCGATGGTATTGACATTATTGTTAGTGACCAGAAGAGTATATAAATTAGAAGATTACATCACCATCCAGCACATCGAATTGATGAACATTGTGATCACTATTACTGGTTCTATTGTGGGTGTGGCATACATTACAGAATTCTTTATAGCATCTTATTCTGGGGTTGAGGCGGAACAATATGCATTTTTGAACAGGGCTTTTGGTCCTTATTGGTGGGCTTATGCCGCTATGATGACATGTAATGTTATTTCACCTCAGCTATTTTGGTTTAAAAGTATCAGAACAAATATTGCTTCAACATTTGTAATCTCAATAATCGTAAATATAGGAATGTGGTTTGAAAGATTTGTGATTATCGTCACTTCTCTTCATAGGGACTTTGTTCCATCCAGTTGGGCTATGTTTTATCCTAAGCCGGCAGATATAGGAGTTTACATGTTTACGTTTGGTTTGTTCTTCACGGCATTTTTCTTATTTGCTAAGTTCTTTCCTGTGATCAACATGGCTGAGGTAAAGAGTATTGTTAAAGCAACATCAGAAAAAACAGATAAATAATATGGAAAGCGATAAAAATTTCGTGTTGGGTGTTTATGATGATGAAGATCTTTTGTTGAAAGGAATAAAAGATGTTCGTGAAGGAGGGGTGAAAATTCATGAAGTGTATTCACCATTTCCGGTACATGGTATTGAAGCTGCATTGGGTTATAAGACATCAAGGTTATCTGTCGCCGCATTTTTATTCGGAATAACCGGGACATGCCTGGCTTTGACACTACAAATCGGTACTATGACTGTGGATTGGCCAATGATTGTTGGAGGTAAAGATTTCTTTCCTTTTCCTACTTTTATTCCTGTGACGTTTGAGTTAACAGTACTATTAGCCGCTTTTGGGATGGTTGGTACTTTTTTTACAGTTAGTAACCTTAAGCCTTGGGGAAAACCAAGAATATTTGATTTGAGAATTACTGATGATAAACATGTGATGGCCGTTGATTTGGCTAAAAACGGAATGTCTGAGGAAGAAATAAAGAAGGTGCTTCAAGCGTCTGGAGCGTCGGAAGTGAACAACAAGAACTTTGTATAATTGATTTGATTAGAAAAATCGTTAAGATGAATTTTTATAAATATACAAATTGGGTAATCGTAGCATCCTTGGGGTATGGACTCATGTCTTGTGCTTCTCGTGGCGATAACCCTGGTGTGGAATATGCACCTCAGATGTACCATTCCGTTCCTTATGAAGGGCTATCCCAAATTCAGGATGAAGAAGCAGGCAGATGGCTGACTTCTATGGAGGATGTACCCGGAGAGTTTTATACTTCCAATCCTAATAACCCTCATGCCATGAATATGAGGGAGCCTGTTGCAAATACGGTAAAGAGAAATAAAAACGGATACCTCCCTTACAGGATTCCAAAGGATAGTCTGACACTGGCTGCATCTGTGTTGAAAAATCCTCTTGACTCTACTTCAGCTATAGTTGCTGAAGGTAAAATACTTTTTGACAGATATTGCGAACACTGCCATGGATCTACCGGACTTGGGGATGGCTTGGTTGGTGAAGTTTTCAAAGGAGTTACACCTTATAATTCCAGGGCTGTAAAAGACAAACCTGCGGGACATATTTTTCATGTGATCACCAACGGTAAAGGACGAATGGGTTCACATGCCTCTCAGGTAAGTGTAGAGGACAGATGGAAAATAGTAAGATTTGTTCAAACCCTTCAAAAACAATAATTCATACTTTACGATTATGACTGACGAAAAATATATATTCTCTGGGAAGGCAAAGAAAAACCTGGTCATCACTTTGGTAGTTGGTGTGGTGTTGGCAATTGTGGGAATAATTCTGATAAATACAGGAGGACACCATGGAGGAGGGCACGAAGCACATGAGGCTGCCGGACATCATGACACTGCTGTATGGTTGAAACGACTTTATGCAGATATTTGGATTAACAATATCTTCTTTACAGGACTGGCTATTATAGGAGTTTTCTTCGTTGCGATTCAGTATGCAACTCAATCAGGATGGTCTGTTGGATTTAAAAGAATAGCATTGGCATTTGGTAATTGGTTACCAATTGCTGGTGGAATAATGCTTTTAATGTTTTTTGTGGCAGGTCATGACTTGTTTCACTGGACACATCATAGCCTTTACGAAGAGTTTTTGGAAAGTGGAAAACCAAACCCTGAGTATGACTCAATTATAGCTGGGAAATCATGGTATTTGAACACACCTTTCTACATAAGTAGATTGATTGTTTTCTTTGTGGTATGGATTCTTATGTTCAGAGTTATGAAGAAAAGAATGTTTGCAGAAGACCTTGAAGGAGGTACAAACCAATGGTTTAAACTTAGAAGTTTATCCGCCATATTCTTGGTGTTCTTTGCCTATTCTTCTTCAATGGCAGCCTGGGATTGGGTGATGTCTATAGACCCACACTGGTACAGTACTATGTTTGGTTGGTATGTATTTGCCAGCTGGTGGGTTACTGCACTTGCATCTATAGCTTTAATTGCGGTGCTCTTAAAAGACAAAGGGTATTTGAAAATAGTAAACGAAAACCATCTACATGACTTAGGTAAGTTTGTATGGGGGTTCAGTATCTTCTGGACATATATATGGTTTTCTCAATTCTTGCTTATTTATTATGCAAACATTCCTGAGGAAACAATTTATTTCATTGAGAGACTCCATAGTGAAACTTATGTAGGTTTCTTTTGGATCAACCTGATATTGAATTTCTTCCTGCCATTTTTCTTATTGATGACCAGGCAGGCGAAAAGACATACAAGAATGTTGAAAGTTGTTTGTCCGATTATCATTTTTGGACACTGGATAGATTTTTTCTTAATGATTACTCCGGGTACAATGAAAGATAATGGAGGATTTGGGCTGTTGGAAGTAGGGACTATTTTAATATTTGCATCTGGATTTTTATTTGTAGTATTAAGTAGTCTTGCGAAGCAACCATTGGTTGCTAAAAATCACCCAATGTTGGAAGAAAGCCTTCATCACCATATTTAAGAGATCGAAAATATTTTATAGATAGAGTTATGCTGAATTTAATTATCTGGTTAGCGGTTATTTTAATAATAGCCATCCTCGTTACCATTTTCAGGGCACATACACTTGTGCAGGTAATGAAAGATAAGAAAGCTGAAGACATAGGAGCAAGCAATAATGTCAATGGCATCTTATTTATGGTGTTTTTGGTATTAGGAGTTATTTTATTTGCAGGTTATTCTTTTTCGGAATTTGACCGATATACCGTACCGGTAGCTTCAGAACATGGGGCTATTACCTTCAAACTGTTTTGGATTACCATGGCAGTGACCATATTCGTTTTCATTGGTACACATATCTTTCTTTTTTACTTTGCTTTCAGGTATAAACATAAAGAAGACCAAAAGGCTTATTTCTACCCGCACAATGATAAATTGGAGATGATATGGACTATAATTCCTGCTATTGTTCTTACTTTATTGATCTGGTCTGGGTTTAGTGCATGGAGCAAAATCACTAGTCAGGCTCCTGAAAATGCTGAAGTAGTGGAGGTTGTAGGCTATCAATATGCTTGGGCTTCACGTTATCCGGGAAAAGACAAGGCATTAGGAGATCATAATTATCAGTTAATAGATTCTGAAAATCAATTAGGTGTTGATTTTACCGATAAAAACGCATTAGACGATTTTATGCCAAGAGAAATTCATATTCCGAAAGGTAAGCCTGTATTGTTTAAAATCAGGGCAAGAGATGTGATACATAGTGTGTATGTACCTTGGTTTAGAATGCAAATGAATGCTGTGCCGGGTATGCCTACTCAATTCTGGTTTGTTCCTACCAAATCTACTGAAGATATGAGGAAGGAGACTGGCAATCCAGATTTTCAATATGAGTTGGTATGCAATAAAATTTGTGGAAAAGGTCATTTTGCAATGAGACACATTATTGTAGTTGATGAACCTGAAGAATATGAGAAGTGGTATGCTTCTCAGGAGTCTTGGTTGTCTAAAAACCCAGATTACACTGCTAAGTTGAAAAAATCAAAAGCAGCAGAAAGTGTTGCCTTAAAAGCGGGCAATTAATACGATCAAATTAAAAGTATATACTTCGCACTAAGAATAAAGAAATTATGGCTGTTACTGAAGTACAATTAGATGAAAGTCAAGCCCACCACGATGATCACCACGAACATCACGGAAATTTTGTAACCAATTATATTTTTTCTCAGGATCATAAAGTAATAGGTAAGCAATTTTTGATTACGGGTATAATGTGGGCAATTTTAGGAGGAGGACTTTCCATATTGTTCAGACTCCAATTAGGATTTCCAGATATGGATATGGAATGGCTTAGGCCGATTCTCGGAGAATGGATTACGCCTACAGGTAAAATTGATTCTGAGTTTTATCTTGCCTTGGTGACCATGCATGGTACCATCATGGTATTCTTTGTATTGACCGCCGGACTTAGTGGAACCTTCAGCAATTTCCTTATCCCGCTGCAAATAGGAGCCAGAGATATGGCTTCTGGTTTTATGAACATGTTGTCTTACTGGTTCTTTTTCTTATCCAGTGTGATCATGTTTATTTCATTGTTCATATCAACAGGGCCTGCCAGTGGGGGTTGGACTATTTACCCACCTTTGAGTGCGCTACCACAAGCAATGTCCGGTTCAGGATTGGGTATGACTCTTTGGTTGGTTTCGATGGTGTTTTTCATTGCTTCTACATTATTGGGAGGGATTAACTATGTGACTACCGTTATCAACCTGAGAACAGAAGGAATGACTTTTACAAGATTGCCACTTACTATTTGGGCATTCTTTATTACTGCTATTCTAGGAATATTGTCTTTTCCTGTATTGGTAGCTGCTGTATTATTATTGGTATTTGACAGATCATTTGGAACAAGTTTTTACCTATCTGATATTTATATCGGAGGAGAAGCCCTGGCCAATCAGGGTGGAAGTCCAATTTTGTTTCAGCACCTGTTTTGGTTTTTGGGGCACCCTGAGGTGTATATCGTGATACTTCCTGCTTTAGGAATTACATCGGAGATTATTTCAACAAATTCGAGAAAACCAATCTTTGGATACAGAGCTATGATCGGTTCGATTATGGGGATTGGTATTTTGTCTTTCGTTGTATGGGCTCACCACATGTTCGTTACTGGTATGAGTCCGTTTTTAGGATCTATTTTCATGATTTTGACCTTGATAATAGCAGTCCCATCAGCCATAAAAGCATTTAACTACATCACTACTTTATGGAGAGGAAACATTGTATTTACTCCGGCAATGTTGTTTTCTATTGGTTTGGTATCTTTCTTTATATCAGGAGGTATCACCGGAATATTCTTAGGAAACTCTGCATTGGATATATTTTTACATGATACCTATTTTGTAGTAGCTCACTTTCACCTGGTGATGGGTAGTGCTGCTTTCTTTGGGATGATTGCCGGAGTTTATCACTGGTTTCCTAAAATGTATGGTAGGATGATGGATGCCAAATTAGGATATATACATTTCTGGATAACATTTGTAGGTGTTTATATGGTATTTTTTCCATTGCATTATATTGGTATAGCCGGATTTCCCAGAAGGTATTATTCTTTTACAAACTTTGATGCTTTTAGCTCATTTGGTGATTTGAATATGTTTGTTAGTGCTGCGGCTATTTTGACCTTTGGAGCACAGTTTATCTTTTTGCTAAACTTCTTCTATAGCATATTTAGAGGTAAAAAAGCTTCCGAGAATCCTTGGAAGTCAAATACTTTGGAATGGACAACTCCAAGAGTACCGGGGCACGGAAACTGGCCTGGAGATATTCCTCAGGTGTACAGATGGCCTTATGATTATAGTAAGCCTGGTTCCGAAAGTGACTATATTCCTCAGACAGTTCCTTATTCTGAAACGAAGGAGTCAAACATGGAACATGAGGAAGAGCTGGCCAGGGCTGGTAAGTAAAAAAGTATGACTGCAAAGCCGATTGATCGGTTATATACAAGACTTAATTTGATAACGATCATTGCCGTTTACCTTTTAATCATGGTAGGCGGCATTGTTCGTAGTACAGGATCAGGAATGGGGTGTCCTGATTGGCCAAAATGTTTTGGTAACTATTTACCTCCAACCGATGTTTCTGAACTTCCTGAAAATTACAAGGAAATATATTCACAGAAACGTCATGAAAAGAATTTGAGGGTAGCATCAATGATGAGAACACTAGGAATGGAAAATCTTGCCGGTAGGATAACGAATGATAATTCTATTCTCATTGAACAGACTTTCAATCCTACTAAAACCTGGGTGGAATATGTGAATAGGATTGTGGGAGTTTTGGTTGGCCTATTTATCTTATCAGGTTTTATTAAATCCTTTTCTTATTGGTCACACAACAGAAAAATTACTATCCTGTCTTTCTGTGCTTTGTTGTTAGTGTCTTTTCAGGGTTGGATTGGATCTATAGTAGTCTCTACCAATTTACTGCCTGGTATGATTACCTTTCACATGCTATTGGCCATTGGATTAATAGCTTTGTTGCTTTACATAAGATTTGATTTGCAGGAAAACAGAAGAGTAATTGATAAGAAAAGACCTAAATCAGTGAAGGGGCTATTGATTGTTTGTATCATCTTGTTGCTGACTCAAATTGTATTAGGAACCCAGGTTCGTGAAGCAATAGATACTATAGCAGCCCATCTTGGAGAAACATCCAGAGTACGGTGGATAGATAACTTGGGATTAACATTTTATCTCCACAGGACTTATTCGTTGGTGATATTGACTTTGCATATTATTTTATTAATCAGATTATTTAGAACGTTAAATCTGGTTGGAACTTCTGTAGTTTTAAGTTGGAGTCTTATTTTACTTATTCTGTTAGAAATAGTAACTGGTGCTATCTTAGTTTACTTCGCCTTACCGTATTTGATTCAGCCTATTCACCTATTTCTGGCGCTTTTGATTTTTGGCATCCAGTATTATTTGCTATTGATAGTAAATGAATCTTCTAATATTAATAAACGATTGGCTAATGCGAACTAACAGGGTAGCAAGTGTTTCCGTTGCTGGGTTTGGTGAAAAAGCTAAACTGTATGTAGAACTAATGAAACTACGCCTTTCATTTTTAGTAGCGTTTTCATCAGGGTTTGGATATATTTTAGCTTCTGTCAATGGAGTTGACCTCATGGTCTTATTAATGCTGAGCTTGGGAGGTATATTGGTCTCAGGAGCTTCTATTGCAATCAATCAGGTAATAGAAGTAGAGTATGATGCCGTCATGAAAAGGACTAAAGACAGGCCTCTGCCAACAGGTAAGCTTACTACCAATGAAGCTATAACCTTTGCGGTGTTATGCTTCCTTTCAGGAATTTGCCTGCTCTATTTCACTACCAATATTCAAACGGTAGTATTGTCATTCATTTCAATGATCCTATACAGTTTTGTATATACTCCCTTAAAAAGAGTAGGGCCAATTGCAGTATTTGTCGGGGCAATTCCTGGTGCATTGCCACCGCTTTTGGGATGGGTAGCTGCTACTGGTAGTATTTCTTACGAGGCACTTATCATTTTTGGAATACAATTTATTTGGCAGTTCCCACACTTTTGGGCGATTGCCTGGGTAGCTGATGAGGACTATAAAAAGGCAGGATTTAAGTTGCTTCCAGGCAATGGGAAAAAGGATATTCAAACGGCTATTAACATAATGATTTATACACTATTCTTGATCCCACTTGGGTTGTTGCCTATGTATTTTGGGATAACAGGTGTAAATTCGGCTGTTGTTGCTACCATTTGTGGTGTGTTGTTTTTGGCACAAACATTTGGGCTGATGAGAGATTACTCTAAAAAATCAGCCATTAAGATTATGTATGGTTCGTTTTTATATTTGCCAATAGTTCAAATTGCTTTTCTTTTAGATAAAATTTAAGAATATGAATGTAGCAATGACTTTAAAGAAAAAACCATCGAATATGCTAAGAATGCATCCTAAAAAGTTTGCAATGTGGCTGTTTATGGTATCAGTGGTAATGCTATTTGTGGCTTTTACCAGTGCTTATGTGGTGAAGCAATCGGATGGAGTTTGGCTGGATTTTGAATTACCAATACTCTTTGATTATACCACATTGGTAATACTCTTATCCAGTGTGTCAATGCATTGGGCTTTTATTGCTGCCAAGAAAAATTTAATTAAACAGATACGTTTGGCACTTGGAGTCACCTTTGTATTAGGTTCTATGTTTTTAGCTGGTCAGTATATGGCTTGGGGTGAATTGGTAGATTCAGGGGTGTATTTTGTAGGAAATCCAGCCGGATCATTTTTATATGTATTAACAGGAGTGCACGGTCTTCATTTGATTAGTGCAGTAATATTTTTAATAGTAGTATTAATTTCAGCCTTTCAGTATAAGATACATTCAAAAAGTTTAGTCCAATTAGAAATTTGCACCACATATTGGCATTTTTTGGGTGGACTTTGGTTGTATTTATACTTATTTTTGGCTCTTAATCATTAAACTAAATTGAATTAAAAACATGGCAAGTTCAGCTATTGTAGTAGAAGAAAACAAAGACCTTTGGAATGGCGGAGGAGTAGAGCCGTTTAAGGCCAGTTATGGAAAACTAATGATGTGGTTTTTCCTGCTTTCAGATGCCTTTACATTTTCATCTTTGTTGGTATCCTATGGTTTAATCCGTTACAGGCACGTTGCTTTTGATTATAGCAGTGGACCTTTCGAGTTTTCTCAGTCATACTGGCCGGTACCTGAATTTGTGTTTGATGGTATGCCACTATTACATGGAATGCACCTTCCATTGGTTTTTGTAGGGATTATGACTTTTATATTGATTATGAGTAGTGTGACTATGGTACTTGCTGTAGAAGCAGGGCATAGAAACGATAGGGTGGCAGTTGAGAAATGGATGCTTTGGACTATTCTTGGAGGGTTGACATTTTTAGGGTGTCAGGCATGGGAATGGACTCATTTTATAACAGGTACAGATGAAGGAGGTAGATTGCTTGATGGTTCTGTTTTTCATGGAGCCAATCTAAGTATAAACCAGTATGGCCCTCCAAACTTTGCTGCATTGTTTTTCTTTATTACAGGATTTCACGGATTTCACGTGTTTAGTGGAGTAGTAATCAACTTCATCATATTTTATCAAGCCACTACAGGGGTATTGGCTAGAAGGGGAACTTATGAAATGGTGGAAAAAGTTGGCTTATATTGGCACTTTGTGGATCTTGTTTGGGTATTTGTATTTACCTTCTTTTATCTGGTCTGACTTTATTAATAATTATACAATGGAACAAGAAACAACTGATATAAACGTACAACCTGCTGATAAATCTAAAATTTTAAAAATTTGGAAGGTGGCGGGGATTTTGGCAGTGATCACAGCAATTGAGTTCGTGATAGCGTTCACTGTTGATGCCGGAACATTTAAGACAATCACTTTTATCATTATGACATTGGTAAAGGCTGGATATATAGTGGGTGAATTTATGCACTTGGGGCACGAAACTAAAGGGTTGATTTATACCATCCTGTTACCGTGTGTTTTTGTCCTTTGGCTGATCCTTGCATTGTTGATTCAGGGAGCTGCTATCTTTCATGCACTTGGATTTTAATTAATAAGATATTTTTATAAAGAAAAAATCATGCTGTATTCTACAGCATGATTTTTTTTTGATAGGTATAACTTTGTAGTATGAAATTGAAGTGGTTGTTTCTGTTTTTTATTTTGGGTTTCCCGGTATCTATATATATTTTTCTTCAGGGATTTGGAGAAAATAAGTTTGAAGTACAGGTGTACTATGAAACTGGAATTGATGAACCTATCGGAGAATGCTCTCAGGTATCCGGGCAATTTGAAGTCCCCGGCTATCAGGATTTTGATACAACATTTGACACAAACACCGAAGGGATAGTAGTGTACGATCCGGGCACACCCAATTGTGATTCCTGTCAATATAAAATCAATAACTTGTTGTCACTTAGCGATAAGTTTAAAGAATGGAATGACTTTAAGATAGTATCGCTTGTGCAGGGTGATCAAACCGGATTATATCCTGATTCTGATGGAAATTGGAATGTTGTCACCAGTAAAGGTAAATTGATCGAGTTCGTAAATTGCGGTTTGAACCTTGAAATTCCATCCATTAGTGACAACAGGATAACCAAAAATGGAGTTGTAGTATTAGTAGATAGAATGAAGAGAATCAGAGGGTATTATAATGTGTTTGATAGAAAAGAATCAGACAGACTTGCTGTAGAACTGGAAATATTAAGAATTGGAAATTGAATTTATGAAGCCTAATAAAAAAGCGTTAACAACTATTATAGTAGTATCAATTGTCATACCCATTGCTGTGGCAGTTTTGCTGTTTTCACCATTTAAAATTTCTTCGGATGCATCCTGGATCAGAGATCTTCCCACTTTTAACGCATTTATAAACGGACTTACTGCCGTATTTTTACTTATGGCAAGGTATTTCATCATGAATGATGAGCGCCAATGGCATAAATGGTTTATGGAGCTTTCTTTTGTGCTTGGAGCGATGTTTTTGGTCTCTTATATTATTTATCATGCCAGTGTTCCTTCAGTATCGTATGGAGACATCAATGGGAATGGAACGTTGGAGGCAAATGAGTTGCTAAGAGTAGGCAATATAAGGTATGTGTATTATACCTTGCTATTGTCTCACATTAGTTTATCCATTGTAGTGGTGCCCTTTGTTCTTTTTGCCTTTTATTATGCGCTCTCTGAAAACTTCATAAAACACTTAAAAATTGTAAAATACACATGGCCAATTTGGTTTTATGTATCTGTATCAGGCGTGTTGGTTTATTTTATGATCAGTCCGTATTATCGGTAATCAAAGGCTATAAAATCTCAAAACCTGACTATTATCAGTAATAAATGTCAAGGTATAAAGGCAATAGCGAAGCAAACATTTATTAATTTTGTATCATGATTAAAAAGTCGCTATTGGCTGTGTCAGCCGTGTTGTTTTTTAGCATGAAGTCATTTGCACAATGTGCCATGTGCAAAACGACTGTTGTCAATAATGTAAACAATGGTGAACTGAACCTTGCCGAAGGACTAAACTTTGGTATTATGTATTTGTTCTTTACACCTTACTTGGTCATTGCAGTAGTAGCATTTTTTTGGTATAGAAACAGCAAATCCAATGCAAGAAATAAGCAGTACAAGAGCCTTAGTTGATTGTAAGTGTCCTCGTTGCAGACAAGGAGATTTATTTCAACTACCCCTGATCAAATTTTTTAAAAACAGATCAATGTACAAAAAGTGTTCGGTTTGTAATCTGGCATTCGAACCCGAACCGGGCTTTTACTATGGTGCCATGTTTATTAGCTATGCCGTGTCTGTTGCAGTTTCGATCATTTGCGGAGTGGTACTGTATAATTTTTTCGACGATCCTGATATCTGGATATACCTGATCACAGTGTTGTTTTTTATGGTACTGCTTTCACCGTTGACGTATAGGTATTCCAGGTCATTAATGCTTCATCTCTTTGGAGGGATACAATTCGATTCCCGGTACAGCAAAGCCTAAAATTTGAGTGTTACATTTAAGGTAAGTGTAACAAATTCCTACTCTTCCAATCAAATTGATTAATTCAGTTTAATTTTATCCAATATATTGATTTGGCATAGATGCCATGGATCAATACTTTTTTATTCTAAATAGGATATATTGAAAGCGTATCAATTTTTGTGGTCTTACAAATTTACGGCTTTACTGGCGTTGGTCATGGGGCTGGTCTTATATTTGATCAGCTTGTTTGGCAAATCAGATTCAGTAATAATAAAGTCAAATATTGAGACTGGTTTGCAAAAAGAGCTGAGTCTTCAGCAAAAATACATCGATGCTGTAAGCTTAGATTTTTCAGTATTGTCGTTTCCGGATTTTCCTCACAACGAGTACCCTACCTTTGTATTTACAAAAAATAAACTGGCATATTGGAATACCTCTAAAGTTGATTTGAAATTCGAAAAGCTGGCTAATCTGGATACTTTTGGCCTGACATCAATAGATCATAGTAAGTACCTCTACAAAAAGAAAGTAGTAACCTTAAAAGACTCAAGGTATATTTTGGTATCAATGATTCCATTGATCACAAAATACAATATCACCAACCAATATTTGAGCACCACTGTCAACCACGATATTCTTACCGATCAGGTGAGGTTGTTAGAAAACAATAAAGAGGGAGCCATTGAAATAAAGTTGGCAGGTCAGCCGCTTTTTTTTGTTAAAATTTTGGAAAAGACAATTTTTCATTCAGAGATGATATTCATAGTGAATCTATTGAGTTTTGGTTTGATAGCTTTCCTTATTATTTCATTATATCAGTTTGCGCTGAGCTGGGTTGGTAAAGAAAAACGATTTGTTGGTTTTATAGTATTGTTGGTGGGAAATGCGGTGATGCGTACCAGCTTGATATTGCTAAATATTCCTTTTAGGTTGACAGGTCTGGATTTATTCAATTCCAGCATTTATGTTTCCTCCGGTATTAATCCATCATTGGGAGATTTGCTTCTGAACGTATTGAGTTTACTCGCTGTAACACTGTTTCTTTTTGTTTGTCGAAACCATATTGCAGAAACAGTCAATGTGTTTTTTTTTAAAAAAACTAAAAGATTAATTGGTTTGATTTTGTATTTTCTAAGCTATTGGGTGCTGTATTACTATGGAGCGATTTTGCTTGGAATTCTTGTCAATTCTCAAATTAGCCTCGATTTGAGCGACTCTATTGAATTCGATTTGATTAGGATGGTAGCTTTTATAGTGATCCTGCTTGCCGGAGTAATGGCCTTTTTGATCATACACATTGTGTATAAAATTGCCTTTTACGGAGAAAGAAATTTTATCAATTCTTTTCTTTTTACCGCATTGCCATCTGTGTTGGTTATGGGAGCTGTGGGACTGCTTACAAATGAGTATTATTTGATCATATTATTATTTCATACAGGCTATTTCACTATCATCTATTTGAATGATTTTCCTTCGCGAATGAGGACATTTAAGTTTGGTTCACTACTCTACGTGCTCTCTGCGATTATTTTACTTTCTGGTGTAAGTGCAGTGTCTGTATATAAGGGATACGAAAGAAATGAACTGAATCAAAAGCAGAAATTTGCTACCAAACTTTTGATAGACAGAGACATAGAAGGGGAGTATTTGTTAGAACAAATATCTAACCTGATAAGATCAGATATGAGTCTGAACAGTAAACTTAGTGGTCGTAGGGTATCGGTTTCGCAGATCAAAGATAGAATCAACCAATTGTTGGTAGATGAGTACTTTAGTGAATATGACATCAGAATAAACTTGTTTGATCGTGATGGCTTAGGTATTGGAAAAAATGTGGGGTTGATATATTACGAAGATTTTAAAAAGAGATTTAACTCAAAGGAGTTTAAGACTGACTTTGATAATATTTTTTTTGAAGGAAATTTTTTATCTACAGGAAGAAAACGATATATCTGCTTCATAGAATTGGAAAGGTATCGAAATAAAACCGGTTATATCATTCTGGAGTTGCATCAAAAAAAGCAGGTATCTAAATCCGTGTATCCTGAATTGTTGCTTGACAACAGTTCATTTGCAAAGAATGATTTTGATTTTGCGGTTTATGACAACAATGAGTTGGTACATAGTGTCGGAAATTTCAACTATAAAGCAGACTTTGCTCCGGTTTGGATTACCACTCCCCGGATATTTGAAAGAGGAATAGAGAAATACGGTTATCACCATCTGGCAGTTAAAGCAGACACCAAGTCAATTATTATCACTTCCAAACTTTATTCATTTTGGTCAGTACTTTCAAATTTTTCATTTCTGTTTTTGTTGTTCCTGGCCATATCTGTCGCAGTAATTATTGTCAATTCATTGCTGAATCACGAAACCATTAAATCTTTTAATTTCTCTACTAAAATTCTGATTTACCTCGGGTGTGCTTTTGCTATTCCGTTGTTGCTTGTAGGAGCTGCTATATTAAATACGCTTAGCAAATCGTATAAGGCGGAGATTGATAAATCCTATCAAAAACAAACGATAGCCATGAGTGAAAACTTCGTGGATTTAATTACTGATTTTTATGCAAATGACCTCAACAGAGACGGACTTTCAAACGAGTTGTTGAAAATAAGCAGAAGCTCCCGGGCTGACATTAGTTTGTACGATCAGGAAGGCAGGCTCATTTCAACCAGCCAACCCAAAATAATGGAAGCAGGATTACTTTCACCTTACATCAATCCTGTTGCATTTCGTAAGCTAAAACATGAAGATAAAGATCAGGTAATATTGGAAGAATCTTTGGGTAAATTGTATTACAAGTCTTCTTACATTGCCATTAGATCTTACCAGGATGGTAAGTTGCTGGGAATAATGAGTTCTCCATTTTTCAGCTCAAAAAACCATCTGGAACGTCAGGAAACCGAAGTTTTTGGCAATATCATCAATATTTCAACACTGATTTTTTTAATCTCAATTGGGCTGTCTTATGTAGCGGTCAGGAGATTGACCAACCCAATTATGCTCATTGCTTTGAAACTAAAAAAGACAGAGCTGTCAGAAGAAAATCTACCACTTGAATGGAATTCTAATGACGAGATAGGAGTGCTTGTGCAAGAATACAACAGTATGCTTGAGAAACTTGAGGTAAGTAAAAAGGAATTGGCCAGAAGTGAAAAGGAGGCCGCATGGAAAGAGATGGCAAAGCAGGTAGCCCACGAAATAAAGAATCCGTTGACGCCAATGAAGCTGACATTGCAGCACCTTGACAGGGTAATGGATCAAAAGGATGAAAGAAGGAAGTCGCTAAGCACACTATTGAGTCAGGTCGATACCCTCGATCAAATTGTAACTTCATTCAGTCACTTTGCCAAAATGCCTGATCCGGAAAATGAAACTATTAATATAGTGCAGGAACTGGAAAAAACGATTAACCTTCATCCTGACAAAAATATTTCTTTCTGCTACGACGATGGTGAGACGCTGATCAGCGGAGACAGGAAACTCTTTGGGAGAATTTTTAATAATATCATTCTGAATGCTTTTCAGTCGATGAGTGCGGTTGCTTTCCCTGTTTTGGAGATATCTGTAGAAAAAAAAGAGCAAAAAGCATTGATGACTTTTCGGGACATAGGCACAGGAATATCCGACAAAATCAAGGATAAAGTATTTATTCCAAATTTTAGCACAAAAGCATCCGGATCGGGTATAGGTCTGGCAGTAGCCAAAAGAGGTATCGAACATGCAGGAGGTCGGATATGGTTTGAACCCAACTTGCCAGATGGGACTGTTTTTTTTATAGAGCTTCCGTTAGTGTGAGAATACAGGACTGTTGGTATAGCTTCATCTACTTTGAATACTGTATTAATTTCCCTCTTCCTATTTTGATAAAATAACCATTACCTTGTATAATTTTACTCCCTGCTAGGAGAAGGTTTTTATTGACTTGGTATTTTGTATAAATCTCACTAATATTATTATATAATAGTGGTGATCCATTTTATAGTTTTGGTGCTCTTTTGGTAAGTAGTATTCTTAATTTTTGAATACTTAATATCGAACCAATTCAAGTTTATCTTCTCATTTTTCAAATATTTGATCTGCTTTTGGGTTATTTCCCTTTTTAGACTAAAATGTAGTATCTGTATAAGTTTACATTATGGGAGCTTTTTATTTGTTTCTTTTGTCTTGCTTTATCATCCTTTTGTTTTCGCTTACTGGTAAGGTGGATATGGGTTTTCAGGTGCCCGGAGTGGCAAGGCCATTGAAAAGAAATTACAAAATCATACTCAAACAGCACTTCCCTTATTACAACAATCTGGGTGTACAGGAGCAAAAGCTCTTTGAACGAAAACTTCAGTATTTTATCCATATAAAAGAATTTATTCCCAGAAATATTGAAACAGTGACAGCCGAAATGAAAGTATTGATTTCGGCATGTGCTGTACAACTTACTTTTGGATACCCTAAAATATTTCTGTCTCATTTTAAAAGAATTTTGATTTACCCCGACAATTATTATTCTACCATAAACAGAGTGTATCATAAAGGTGAGGTGAATCCGAGGTTTCAGGCGATAGTTCTGTCATGGAAGAGTTTTGTTCAGGGTTACATAGAGTCCGACAGTGGAGTTAATTTGGGACTGCACGAAATGGCTCACGCCTTGAGATTGGAAAATATAATATTCAATGACGAATTTGACTTTTTTGAACCACATATTCTGGAAGAGTGGCATGGACTTGCCGCACTGGAAATCGAAAGGATCAAATCGGGAAACAGCCGAATGTTTCGTGATTATGCCTCAACTGATCAGGATGAATTTTTTGCCATAGCTATTGAAAATTTCTTCGAGCGTTCAAAAGAATTTAAGACAATGATGCCTAATCTATACTATGTGCTATCGAAACTATTGAGGCAAGACCCATGTATGCTGATAGGGGAAGAAATTTCCTGAAATGTAGGAGAATCAAAGTGAAGTATCCATTCTAGTGGGTAACTTTGAACCCAATTCAAATTACTTGGGAATTGATTGTGTATGAAGAAAAAATCACATCCGGCAGGAATAAGAAACAAATCGACAGTTACATTGAAAGATGCTATGAGTGCCATGCTCAAGTCTTACAACATTGATGTAAAATTTGATGAAGCAAGTCTGGTTTCTACCTGGGAGAAGATTATGGGCAAAGCCATAGCCAATAGAACTTCCAATATATACATCAGAGACCATGTAATGATTGTGACACTAAGTTCAGCTCCCCTCAAACATGAATTGAACAACTCCAAGTCAAAAGTAATGGCACTGATAGAGCAGCATTATGGCAAGCCGGTGGTGAAGGATATACTTTTTATTTGAAATTGTATTCTTCATGTTTTGTCATTCCTTCTGAAATATTTTTTTCTGACTCAAAATAGCCCGTGGAGTCAATTAAGACTATATAAGGGCGAACCTGATAAATAATAAATTAGGGGGGCTACCTTGCTTTAATGTTATCTTAATGTTAATTTTATGTTAACTATATAAAAATAAGGTAACACAGGGGTAATGAGATGCTTTAAAATTCTATTTCTTTTCTTTGTTCTCGCATTCTTTGTCACCAAAGGATATGCGGGTGCGGGTGCTCCAAAGAGTAACAAATATTCCTTAGATCATGCATTCAACTTGCTGCTGAATATTGATGAAGCTCCTCGATTTCAGGATCGAAAAAGCTTAAAATCCAATTATGATGCATTTGTTGATGAGTTGAAGTTGAAACAACACAGGTGGAATGACAATCACCGATTATTGAAAAGAGTATTTTTTCAGGTTCATAAGGAATATCTGAAAAAGTATGTTCCGTATCAGTCCTTTCAGGATTTGTTCGAGACAGGGACTTATGGTTGTTTGACGGGAACCGCATTATATGCATTTCTTATGGATGAATTGGGGTATGAATATGAAATTATAGAAACCAATTACCACATGTTTTTATTGGTAAATACAGATGGACATCAATACCTTATTGAATCAACTGACCCAATAAACGGGTTTGTTTATAAAGCTGATGAAATTGAAAGCAGGATAGATGCTGCGATGAAGCAAAATAAGCCAAGAGGAGGAAAGGGTTTTTCTTATGATATTTACAAATCTATTTCTTATGTTGAGTTGATAGGTTTACAGTACTACAATACCGCCGTAAATTCTTACAACTCAGGGAATCTTTCTCTGGCTTTGTATAGTTTGAATGAAGCTTCCAGATTTGACCGATCTCAGCGAATCAAAGAGCTTTTGGAATTAATTATGGCATCTGAACAAGAAATACCAGATCTAAAAAAAGTTATTTCAGGTTATGACGAGTTGTCTTTAATACTAACAACTGGCTGATTTAACCTTCAATAAAGATAAACTCCTTTTCCTTTTTTTAACAAAACTTCTACATGTTCGGTAAACGTAGTTGCCAGTTCGTATCCTGTGTATTTAGGATAAATAGGGAAAAGTTTGTGGTTTCTGTTTACTAAAACCCCAACCTCTATTTTTTTTACATCAGAATTTAAGAAAGCTTTGAGAGTAAAAGCCACAGTTTTTCCCGTGTTCAATACGTCATCCAGTAATATCACCGCCTTGTTGGAAAAATTGACGTGTGTGTTGCTCAATTTTATTTCACTGGTAGAGGGCGAGTTTTTGTCTATTGATATCTTAACCGTTTCTACTTGTAGTGGTGAGATACTATTTAGTTCTTTTTCAATCAGAGAAGCAAGAATGTAGCCATTCTCTGAGATTCCTGCCAGTACTACTTGTTTCTCTTCTATATTATTTTCATAAATCTCGTAAGCTATTCGTTTGATTTTCTGATCTATTTGCTTTTTATTAAGTATGAGATTTTTTTCTGCTACCATTTTGTTCAACGCTTATCATTGGGAATCGGAATAGACTTTGAATCCTTAAAAGTAGATAAAATTACCATTGTTTGCAGACTATCTACTACTTCTATGTCACTTACTTTTTCTAACATGAGCAGTTGATAGCTGGCTATATCCCTGGCGATTACCCTAAGCAGAAAATCACCTGATCCGGTAACATGATGGCATTCTATGACTTCATCAATTTCCTTTATTTTGGAGGTAAAAATGTCAATATTGGTTTTGTTATGGCCTTTGAGGGAAACCTGTACGAAGGTGTTTACTCCCAGGCCGAGTTTTTCTGAGTTCAATTCAGCATGGTAGCTTTTTATGATTCCGGATTGTTCTAGTTTTTTTACTCTCTCCAGAGTAGGAGCAGGAGAAAGGCCTATCTCTTCGGATAATTTAGCATTGGTAATTTTTCCTCTTTTTTGAAGAATCTTTAGAATGCTTCTATCCAACGAATCGAGTTTAAGATGGCTGTTCATGATGGTTTGACGTAAATGGGGTTATTTTTTTGTTGGTATGTGTTTACAACAATTGTATTTTTCAAATGCTCTAATATTAATTCATTTTATTCAGTTTTTAATTTTATATAAATATACTACAACAATATTATATTTTGATTTTTCTTAATAGAGGATTTTAAAACTTTATTATTCTTTTTATCTCTTCTGTTTCAAGAGTATTGATTTTTAGGAAATACATTCCGGTATTGAAATTAGCAATGTCAATAGAGAAAGTATTGAGTCCTGTGGATATGTTGGGAAAAGATTCATTGTAAACGGTTTTGCCATGAATATTCAGGAGGGAAAGTGTAATGGTGGATTTGGTCGGAAGGATTATTCTAAAATTGATGGCATCCTCTGCAGGGTTCGGATATGGATTTTCTATTACAATTTCCTGATCGAAATTGGTGCATTTTTCATTATTTAATGTGTTAGCATCTTCAATATTTGAGATTAGATCTTCCAAACGAATGCAAATGAAACCGATGTTGCTACTGGTGGAAGGGATTTCAAAATTTAAAGGATAAATGATTTCTTCTGAGGCATTTAGTGAACCGGAATAACTCTCTGAAATGGAAAAACTATTTTCTATTTCCACTGTAACATCAAAACCATCAATTTTTACTGTGCCACTGTTTGAAACGGTAAGTGAAAGATTGATCTTTCCATTATTTAAGGAAGGTTCAATTTCAACCAATTCCAAATCCAATTTTGGCATGGTAGAAACAATTTTAGCATATGTCGTATCGCTACAGTTAAAGTTGTTTTCTGCTATAAGCCGAACATTGTAATCTCTTACTTCATTGAAAATGAATGACGGATTTGTTTGGGATGATGAAGAGTTGGCAACATCACTAAAATCCCATGTGTAACGATCAGCACCTGTAGAATTGTTTGTAAAATTTACTTCCAATGGAGGTGCCCCAAAATTGACGTCAGTAGAAAATATTGCAGTCGGTGCAGCAAATATTTCAATTGATTTTGTGATTTGGTTTGTACATCCGTTTTCATTTATCACCATAAGTGAAACGTCATAAATACCAGATTGAGGAAAATTAAATACCGCTTGCGATCCATTTGCTGTTGCCAGCCCGTCGAAATCCCATATTCTTGATATTATTGGGGAGGTTTCTACCAGTGACAGATCAGTAAATACAGTAAATTCATTGTCGCATGTTCTGGAGGCAGAAAAATCAACAGAAGGCAGATTTTCAATATATACTTCTTTGTTGAATTTTATTGCACAGTTATTTTGCGGTGTGACAGTGAGTGCTATATCATAAGTGCCACTGTTTTTAAAGGCATATTGTGGGTTTTGTTCCGTAAATATTTTTCCATCTATCTCCCAATACCAGGATGTTATCGGATTGGATACATCAGTTGTGGTGATATCGGTAAAAAAAGTAAGTTCATTTAAACAACCGATAGAAGAAGTGAAATTTACAACGGGCGAGGGAGCTATGGTCACCATTTGTTGTACACTTCCCAGGCATCCGAAATTAGTTTCAGCAGATAAAGTAACTTCATATTCTCCGGCAGTTTCAAATTTAAACTCAGGGTTTTGATTGGTAGCTGAACCCAGCCCGTCAAAGTCCCAATTCCATGCAGTGATGTTGGCATTGTCTGCTAATGACTCATCAGTAAATTGTAATAGCAGGTTCTCACAACCAGCTTCTGCTGTGAACGAAACAGTGGGTAATGAATAGACAGTCAATGGTTTTGAGATAACGTTGGTACAGCCCATATCATTAGTGCTGGAAAGAGTTATCACATAGTCATCTGCAGACTGAAAAGCGTGCGATGGGTTTTCTGTAGTGTTAGTGAAACCATCACCAAAATCCCATAAAAATTCAGAAACACTTTCACCGGTTGTTTGGTTGTTCATGTAGATTTCCACTCCCTCACAATCGTTTATGACATCAAAATCAACACTTGGCCCGGCAATAACTTCTACATTTTGCGAGAAAAATGACTCGCAACCTGGAATAGACATGGTCAGAGAAATTTGTTTTGTACCCCCAGTACTGAAGGTATAAGCTGGATTTGCTTCTGCGCTGGTACTTTCTCCATCAAAATCCCAGAGGTAAGAGATAATTTCAGGAGTATGATCTGATTCGTTCGAGAGGTTGTTAAATGACAATTCAGTATTAGAACAGACCAGTTCCGTTTCTATTTCAAAATCCGGTGTTGGAGGTTCAGGATACAATACCACTTGTTGAGTCGTATTGTTAAAGCAACCATTGGTAGCTTGTACTACGAGTTTCACATCTTGTGTTCCAATTGATCCAAACTGAAAGTTTGGATTTGGCTCGTTACTATCTTCGATACCATCGTTGTTGAAGTCCCAAGAGTAGGAGGAGATGCCGACATTGTCAGTGGTGGTGAAGGTGTTGGTGTTTGCGATGCACTGAGAATCGTCGATAGAAAAGGATATTTCGGGGGCTTGGGAGTCAATTACCGTTATTGTTTGGGATGAAACATCGAAGTTTCCGTTACTGCTGAAAGCAGTAAGTTCAATGGCAAAGGTTCCAGAGTCATCATATGTTATATCTTGAGGTTCGGTTTCAATATTTGAGGCAAGGTTTCCTGAGCACTGGTCATTAAAATCTATTCTACTTACAATACCATTATTTCGACTTGTTGTATATGCATGCCATCCTGGAGAGTCCCTGACCAATTTTAAAGTTCGAAACTGGCCAGTAATATCTAATTCGCCCAACGACTCAATAGTGGGAATTGCTTCAAGATCAGTCCCAAAATTAATTCTGTAGAATCCAGTATTTTGACCAGCGACCAAACCATAATACGACAATCCCTCTTGTATCAACTCAATTCCAAAAGGTTTATCTACTGTGCCGAGATCAGTATATGTATAATTCAAATCAAATAAAGTTGAACCAAATTCAATCCTGAATATTTTGTCTTGACCATAAGAACAAATGAGGCCGTACCATAATCCATTCGTTTCAATAATAGATATTTTATCAGCTGCATTTAGTCCAATGTCATTTCCTATGGTAATTGCATCTGCCACCGAAGGATTATTTGACAAGGTTGCGCCAAAATTTATTAAGGTAATGTTGTTACTAGAATTATTTGAGATTACAGCTATGTACTGGTCTTTCGCTTTAATTATTTGGATTGCATAAGGTCTACTTAAGCTCCCAAAATTTCCTAGTGACTCGGTGATAGAAGGAGGAGCATCAAGCCCATCTCCAAATGTCCACCTAATAAGGAGATTGTTTCCAGAGTTAACTATAAAGCCATACCAGATACCCTGATCCTTGTATAATCTCATTTGATTTGGATTATTCAATAAGTCATTTGGGTTTCCTAAGTCAGTTAATATTGGAGATTTATCTAAATTATTACCATAGTCTAATCGAAATACTTTTTTTGATAGGAAATCTGTAACATAACCATGCCATTGACCTTCTTCAAAAACAATATCAATATCTGCTGTAAATGAGGCTTCACTTATTGCAAACGCACTGTGATTCTCTGGCAAGCTATCCAAATCGTTCATACAAAAATCCCATTGATAGTTTACCCCATTAATGGTAGTATTTGTTATTTCTATTTGTTCATTTAAACAGGCTGTATTGGGAAGGTCGAAATTTGTAAGTGGTTTTTCTGCTGATTGAATTATTACGTTATTACTAAATACATCTGAACATCCTTGGGCAGTAGTAACTGACAATGAAACTTCAACGGTATCTGGACTAGAAAAGGTAATCTGTGTAGTTTTATCGCTAGAAGAAAAACTATTTCCAAATTTCCAATTCCATTGTATTATATTATCCTCTTCTAAAGTTAAATCTTGACCGTAAAATTGAGAAGTTAGGTTTTCGACAATTGGAGAATCATATAAAAATTCAACTAGTGGTTGATCATTGATATTTATATTTTTTTCTAACTTAGAAATGCAACCATTATTATTGTCAGTTACGCTTAATGAAATTATATAATCGTCTGCCAGTGTGTATAAATGCTGAGGAGAATATGTTGATGTGGTTGGACTTCCGTCCCCGAAATCCCAAAGTACACTTGTGTTGGTAGTTTCACTATTATTAATAAACTGCACTTCTTCTCCAAAGCAATTATTTGTATAACTAAAGTTTATTCCAGGTCCTGTAATGACTTCAACATTTTGAGAAAAAAAAGACTCACATCCCGGAATAGACATAGAAAGGGAAATTTGCTTTGTACCTCCTGAATCGAAGGTATATGCTGGATTTACTTCTGTGCTTGTACTTTCACCATCAAAATCCCAGAGGTAGGAAATACTTTCAGAAGTATGAGCCGATTCATCAGATAGGTTATTGAAAGACAATTCAGTATTTGAACAGGCCAATTCTGAATCAACCTCAAAACTTGGTGTTGGTGGTTCTGGATATAAAATTACTTCTTGTGTTGTATTATTAAAGCATCCATTGGTGGCTTGAACCACCAACTTTACATCATGAGTCCCAATTGATCCAAATTGAAAGTTGGGGTTTTGCTCGTTGGAGTCTTCAATACCATCAGCGTTAAAGTCCCAGGAGTAAGAGGAGATGTCGCCATTGTCAGTGGTGGTGAAAGTGTTTGTATTGGCGATACATTGATTGCTAGTTGAAAAGGAGATATTCGGAGCTGTGCCATTTAGAACAGCTATCGTTTGAGAAGCTACATCTAAGTTTCCGTTGCTGCTAAAAGCAGTAAGTTCTATGGCAAAAGTTCCCGAGACATCATAAGTTAAAAGTTGAGGTTCGGTTTCAGTATTTGACGCAAGATTTCCTGTGCACTGGTCATTAAAATCTATTCTACTTACAATACCATTATTTCGACTTGTTGTATAAGCATGCCATCTGGGAGATTCCCTGATCACTTTTAAAGTTCGAAGTTGATCAGGAATATCCAATTTTCCAATCGATTCGATAGTGGGAACTGATTCGATATCTATTCCAAAATTTATTCTGTATAATCCAGTAGTTTGTCCAACAACTAAACCGTAAAACGACAACCCTTCTTGAATTAATTCGATTCCAAACGGTTTACTAACTGTGCCGATATCAGTAAATGTATAATTCGTGTCAAATAGCGTTGAACCAAATTCAATTCTGAAGATTTTATTATTACCAGAAGAACAAATTAGTCCATACCATGATCCATTGGTTTCAATAATAGATATTTTGTCAGCTGCACTTAGGCCAATTTCATTTCCAATAGTGATAGCATCTCCAATGGTAGGGGTATTCGACAAGGTTGTGCCGAAATTTATAAGAGTAATGCTGTTATTAGAATTATTAGGGATTACAGCGATGTACTGATCATTTTCTTTAATTAGCTGAATTCCATAGGGTCTACTTAAGCTCCCGAAATTTCCCAGTGACTCTGTGATAGAAGGAGGAGCATCAAGTCCATCACCAAATGTCCACCTAATTAGGAGGTTGTTTCCAGAGTTGACTATAAAGCCATACCATATTCCCTGATCTTTATACAATCGCATTTGGTAGGGGGAATTGAGAAGGTTATTTGGATTTCCTAAGTCAATTAATACTGGTGAATTATCTAAATTATCACCATAGTCTAATCGAAATACCTTTTTTAATAGAAAATCTGTAACATAACCATACCATTGTCCTTCTTCAAAAACGATTTCAATATCTGCGGTAAATGATGCTTCATCTATTGGATAAGCGCCATGGTATTGTGGCAAGCTATCTAAATCGTTCATACAAAAATCCCATTGATAGTTTACTCCGTTTATTGTGGTATTTGATATTTCTATTTGTTGATTCAAACAGACTGTACTAGGAAGATCAAAAGACGCAGTAAGTTGGCCGGAAGCATTAAAGCTTGCGATGGAAAAAAAGAGGATGGTAATATTTCTAAATGATAAAATCATACTTCTTAAAAATGGGTCTCCATACGGAGATGTTATACTTTTCCCACGCGTGACATCCAAATGGTAATTTATTTTCTAAAATAGCCAGCCCTTCTTTTGGATTTTTTTCAATTGAAAATTTTAGGGCTTCTTTAAAATCAGGAACTTTAAAATTATAAAAATATTTAGTTACTAAAATAGACCAGACCATATCCTCATTGTTATTGTATTTTTGTAAGTTTGGTTCTATCAATGGAAGCCATTTGCTAATTTTATAAAATGTTTTCACCTTTCTTAATGACAGTCCTCCGTTTCCAACATTTAGTTTATTTCCTTTGTTAAAATCTACAATTCTTTTTAAAAATCTTATAATTAAATTTGAGGATGATAATAATTGGTGATAAAAATGAGTTGGACTCTTTTTGTCGAACCAAGGAGCTCCTATATAGTCGTATTCCTTGTCACACCATTGATCAATATTGAAATCAAAAACAAACGCATCTAACTGATATAGAAGTAAGTATTGGTATTTTAGAAAACACTTATAGAATAATGGACTAATAAGAAGGCTGTTGTAACCCTTGATGGATTCAAAGAATTTAGGATCAAAATATATAGTTTCAAAAGAGACTTTATGAAGAATTTCATAATTTGCTAATTCAAGTCCTTTTGGCGCTATAAATGTGATTGGATTGTGTTTACATACTTGTGTAATTCTTTCGAGTGAAATTAATTCATAGCGACTTAATACAGATTTATAAATTGGAATGACTATGACACATTTATTTATCATCACTTTTTCACACCCACCAAATTAATTGAAGTATATGGAAATCTTTTTTCTTTTTTTAGCACCTGTCGAAGAAGATACTCTTTTCTAAAATTCTTGTTTCCAAAAAAGTGTAAAACTCTTTTCAATTTTCTGAGTATCGGGTTCTTAATGTCTTGTTGAAATTGGTAAAGCTCATTCTTATATAAAAAATCATTTGGATCCCGTGATAATTTTTGCATGTCATTATCTGTATTAGATGAAATTGTGTTTTCACCTAACAAATCAAAATCAAAATCTTTGAACAGGTATCTCACAGCTTCAGGAGTGAACCTCCAATAGTCAGATGGATATCCATGAAATTGCCAAATGAACGGAGTTGAAATGAACAATACACCCCCTTTCTTAACCAAATGGGAAATATTATTAGCAGCCTTATATATATCTTTTACATGTTCCATGACACTACAGCAAATTACTGTTTGATATTTCGTGCTTTGCAACACTTCTGGAAAGTCATCGAAATCTTGAGTCAAATCACATACAACATCCACGTTTTGCCCGGATTCTAAGTCCATACCTAAATATTCAAACGAAGGAAATATTGATCGATAATCTATGCTAGTAGAAGGGTCGTAAAACTTAGAACCCACTTCTAAGATTGGGCCTTTCACTAAGTTTCTATTTTCTCTTATCCATAATAACTGATTATAATCTCCCATGATTTAAATTTCGAATGTGATTATTATTACTAATTAATGAGGTAAACATCTCTAATGACGATTACGGATTAAGTTGAGATTCTTAGAATATTTTTTCAACTTTTCATAAAATCTACTTGGGAATATGCAACGAACCAAATTTTTCAACTTTTCAATTAAACTTGGTTTAGGCAAATAAATTGTCCGGAACAATCGATAATCTTTTTTAAACGCAATAAGCATCTTTTTTGGGTGTCCTAGAGGGAACTTTATTTCATTCTTTATCAGCGTATAATTTGCTCCTGTAGTATGTGTTGCATCTGCTCCAAAACCAATATTTTCAACTAAATCTTTATAAGGTTTTATACAAATCCCAGAGTTTAAAAATATAGTGGCATGCCATCGATACCCCCATGAATCCACTTTTCCTTTTTTAACGTTTTCAAAAATTTTGTTCCAGTAATTACCTTGTATGCTTGATTTAAGGTTTTGGCTTAATCTCTTAGTATTGAGATATTCTGATTTAACTATTTCATGATCATAAAATTGCCATGACCTTCTCCATGTAGCCCATCCCCAGATATGAGAGTAGTTAGAATAGTAATACGAATCCGACCCATTTGAATTTTTTAAAAAATTCAATCCCCCAATATGCATAACATTTTCATCATTGAGGTAGTAGTGTAATAGTTCTTCACAAAACATGAAAAATGATTTGCTAGGCAGTATATCATCTTCCAATATAATTCCCATTTCAACATGTTCAAAGAACCAAGTAATGGCGCCACCCACTGCTAACCCACAACCAATGTTTTTATCTCTAAAAAGTGTTTGAACCTCACAGTCCCAGTCAATCTGGGCTAAAACCCATTCCTTGCATTCCTTACATTTTGGAATGTCTTCCTGATTTTCTTTTCTTGGACCATCCGCTGCTAAGAAAAGATACTTTGGTTTCACTTCCTTTATTTTAGGAAATGTTTGTTTCACCAAGTCAGGGCGATTAAACATTAAGTACAATATGGGGGTTTCAAAAGACATAGGCAAAGGTACTTTAATACATTCTTTCTAAATTAGATTTGCTGAATTTTGTCTTTAAAGTAATTTACGAATTTCAAAGCACTGTCATGATCCAGGTGAATCCCATCTGAAGTGGAGTATTCTGTACAGTCTGGATGTTCGATGAAAAAATATTGCGGGAAAGCATTTTTAATGGCTTGTCTGATTGCAATAGTCAGTGGGGTATTACACAACGCTTGATCTATAGGCATTTCAAATAATATGACTTTAGTCCCATGATTTTCTATGGGTGTCAACAGTTTTTTTAGTAGTGCTATTTGATTTTGAATTTTATCTATTGGTACAATGTCATAGTCCTTAGACATCTTTTGAACTAGTTCTTTTTTGATATCGACTATTTTGGGGTTGTTGTTAGATTTATTAGATGGCATTAATTTTCTTATGAGGTGATATAATAATGGTTCACCTATTAGAGAAACAGGTTGTTGACTTTCTTTTAAAATGGAGAGTTTTTTCTTTATAGGGTATTTTATTGGATTGAAAAGATGTTCCAGAAAAAAGGTGTCTTTATCTCGTAGGAGTACATTTATTTCGATAAATAAGTATTTGGGTTTTTGCTCTAAATGATGAATTATTTCCAGACCTTCATAAATACTTAGGCCGCTAAATGATAGATTACTCCATGTATGGTCAAATTGTCCATAATTAAGGTTTACAGAAAGTGATGAACCAACTATTATTTTTTCAAAATACGTATCGGAAAGTATTAAATTTTCCGCCCTAATCATATTAGCCTGCCATTGATTTTGAGGAGCGCCTAACCAATTAGGTGGCGAAAAAAACACTATTAGGTAGTGTATGACCAAAAATACCAATGCGCTGAATATTATATTTTTCAACATATCAAAATTGGAAATAAATGAATTCCTGTGAAGTTCCACTATTGGTTAAAATCAAGAAAAGCATAAATCCATAAGCCAAATAGGAATACTTCTTGACCTTGTTATATGAGTTTGTTGACCTAAGTAAGTATGATATATGATAAACTATAATAGGTGTGGAATAGATTATGATGTAAGTAATGTTGCTATAATCTGGGTTTAGTTCTGTGTTATGAATAATTGAGTATATGTACTTAACAGCATCACTAAATTCTGGGAGTTTAAACAATAACCATCCAATTGAAACCATAATAAATACCACGGAAAATTTAACTGTTTTTAAAATGTGGTTATTTCTTATGTGAACTAGGTCTTGTAGCAACCTTTCTGTTGCCAAGAGAATTCCGTGAAATAGTCCCCAAACTGCATAACTCCAGGCAGCACCGTGCCATAACCCACCGAGTATCATGGTAAGAAGTAAATTAATGTAGGTTCTGACTTTACCCTTTCTATTACCCCCTAGTGGAAAATAGAGATATTCCTTTAGGAAACTAGATAATGAAATGTGCCATCTTTTCCAAAAGTCAGAAAAAGATTGAGCGATATAAGGAAAATTGAAATTTTGTTTTAATTGATACCCAAACAACCCCGCAATGCCAATGGCAATCAAAGAATAGCCTGCAAAATCAGAGAAAATCTGCATCGAATAGCCAAATAGCATGAAGATAAGAGTAATGCTCGATTTTGTTTCAAAAAATGGATAGGCAATCCAGTATGTATAGTCTTTAAGATTATCTGCTACAAATGATTTTAGGAAATATCCTAATATGAGGTATTTTATAACATCTTCCCAATGAATATCTTTTCTTGTTTTGGTTTTTATTTGAGGAATAAAATCATGAGCCTTTACAATTGGACCTGCAATCAATTGAGGGAAAAATGAAATAAATAGTGCTACGTTTAAACCATATTTTGGAAATTTATTTTTCTCTTCTGTTGTGAGTTCATCCCTGTAAGTATCTACCACTAAACTGATGCCCTGAAAAGTGAAAAATGAGATACCAATTGGTAAAGGGATGGTATTTAAAAAATCAAATAGTGTATCAGCGGAATTGAAAAAGGTGATAGCAATGAGGCCACTATATTTAAAAAATGCTAAAGTGATTAAATTGATTGTGACCCCTAAAATTGCGCACCATTTTTTTCTCGTCTGATTTGTGCTGATTCCCACCAAGTAACTCGAAATTATGTTGATGGCCACTGAAAAAATTAGTAGTAACAAAAGTATTGGGTTGTTAAATGCATAGAACACAAAACTCGAGATAATGAGTATATGAATTTGCAGTCTTCTTAAAGCATTAGTATAATACAGAAAGAAAGTAAAAGTTACTAAAACTAAAAATGGAAAACTATTGAAGAGCATGTCCTTAACTTACTAGGGGATGTATAAGACGCAATTTATTTCAAAATCCATACTAGCTATTCAAACATGTTATAAATGTTTGAATAGCTAGTTATGGCAGAAAGGTTACTGTAATTTTTTTTATTTCTGGATAATATACTATCAAAATTCAATATTCTATTGGTTGAAAATAGAATATCTTTTTCTATTCCTTTATCTAGATCAATGATTTGAGCAAAATGAATTTCTTTGAGTTCCAGTTCGACATCACCTACTCCAGTATTAGTTACGAAAGGCAGTCTCATGGCCAGCATTTCCCCCATTTTTACTGCGGAAGAAGCTTTTTTGGAGTAGGCTGGTTTGATAAAGAAAATGCCTAAGTCTGCCAGCTTTAAGTAGGTGGGTACTTCATGGCGGTTTGCTATAGCATGTAGTATATTGGTGGTTTTGATATCCAGTTCGACGCAGTATTGGTGTACTTCTTGCATGTCATCCTTAGTCACGAACAAAAACTTATATTCAGGATGTAGGGCTTTCCATGCTTTATAAAACTCCAACATCTCTTTAACCAAGTACCAGGTACCAAGCGACCCTAGGTAAATCAAGGTTTTGTCACTGGCAGTAATGCCTAGTTTTAGTTTGCATTCATTTACTTGGCGTTCACTCACTTTCTCAGGATCAAACAAATCCAAATCGGTTGCACAAGGGATTACACTGATTTTATTTGCATCAATTTTCACGGACTTGTCAGCAAATAAATTTCCAGATACCATTTCTTCTTTGCCTGCGTAAGTCAGAGAAATAATATGATCGGATTCCTGTACAAACTCTATTTCTTTTTTCTTAAAATAATTGTAGATCCAATTAAACAAAGGGTTTTTCAGGTTCCAAATCTTTCCGTCAACCCGTTCATCTGCCCAAAAACCACGCATGTCGAATAGAAGTTTGATATTGAATTTTCTTTTGAGATACAGACCTACCAACATGGTGATATAGCTCCTACAATGTACTATTTTGATATTTTCCTCTGAAACTATTTTTGCGGCCGTTTTTTTCATCTCCCAGAGGTCATATAATGTGGATAAAACGGGCGGAGATTTGTGGTATTTTTTCGGAATCCATTGAATCCCGAAACCCTTTATTTCTTTTTCAATTACTTCCTTTTGTTTTTTGTAGGCATCCTTTTTTTCAAATCCTACCAAGTAAAAGAAATAGCCTTTTTGGGATAATCCTTTCAAATACGGTAAAATCTGCGACTGACCCAGTGGATCGGTGATGCCATCGTATGAAAGGTAAAGGATTTTTTTATTCATTAAAGTATCGTTTTAACTACTGCTAAAAATTTCCTACTAAATATCATTAGAGGCTCCCGACAGATACTCTTGAGCAGGTAAGGGAAGGATTGGAATGTTTTTTTTTCCATAGCCAAATGAAGCGATAAATAGATAAACCTATGGGCTATTAGTTTATCCTTTTTGCTTCCAAATTTTTCACAAAAGGTATCGTCACTCAGAATAATCTCTATGCTCCTCAGAACCCTTTGCTCAAGTTTATCCGCATCAAAGGACAACACACTCCTTTCATCATGTTGATTCATAAAAGCACAAATTCTATTGGTGTAGTACAAGTGAAATCTAGCAGCCAATCTCATCCAAAGGATATAATCTTCTGAGCCAATTATTATAGGATGTTCATTGAACTGGTGAATTGACATAATATCTTTTCGGACAAACACACCTATACAGCTCAAATGATTTCCAGTGATTAACGTTTTATTCAGGTCTCCCTTACGTCGATTTACTCTATTGATTACCTTACCTTTTTCATTTTTCATCTCGTACGCAAGGTGAAACCATTCTGGGTTATTTGATTGATTTTTCAAATCAAGTGCTTCAGAGAAACAATGCGAATACAACTCATCATCACTGTCCAGAAAAGTAATGTATTGACCCTTTGCACGTTCGATACCAAAGTTTCGTGCGATTGCACGTTCTTCATTCTTTTTATAAAAATACCGAATTCGATGATCTGTAAACTCGGCTATTTGGTCTTTAGTATGGTCAGTACTTCCATCATCCACTATGATCAATTCCCATTTTTTGAATTCTTGAGCCAAAACTGACTTAACTGCCAAAACCAATCGATCTGCACGATTGTAAGTAGGTATTACAACTGAGAATATGACATCAGAATTATTCATAGAGCGTTTCCAGTTGGCTCATCATGCTTGAAAACTTAAATGATTGTACCGATACTTTGCCGGAATGAACCAGTTTTTTTCTTAAGTCGTCTGAAGCCAATAGCTTTGTAATGGATTCAAAAATCTCACCGGAATTCTCAAAGTCCACAACTAAGGCATTTTTTTCATTTTTGATAAATTCGGGGGCGACACCAGACATTGTGAAAATCGAAGGAATTCCAGCAGCCAAAGCCTCCACATAAGTTTGTCCAAAGGCTTCTACATTTGGGTCAACTGGCACATGAATGTGAATATCAAACAAATGATACAATGAGAAAATGTCGGTCTCAAAGGGAATCAATAAATAGTTCTTCGATGGAATAGTACTCAAATGGGACTGTATTTCATTTGCATATGGCCCTCTGGCATTTGCCATGATCAAAAGTGAATCAGGATATTGATCCAATACTCTCTCAAAAGCTTGAATCGTATATTGAATGCCCTTTAGTTCAAAAAAGCGAGAGATAACACCTATAACAGGATATTGAGGTTTCATGCCGTATTTCCTTTTCAATGCTTCTACATCACCTTTATTGGGACTACTGAACTTTTGAAGTTTAAAACCATGATGCACAAGGTGTATTTTATTTTCTCTAACATGTTCTTTATCCATCAATATATTCTTGACATTCCAACTAATTGAAACAATCTGAGTAGATAGTTTATTGATCAAACGATCAATCCAAACTCCTTTTGGATGGTATTTGTGATGAAAACTGCCATGGTGTCTTGTATGTATTCTTGAATGAATTCCTGCCAACTTAGCTGCGAGTAAGCCTTGAAAACTTGCTTTTAATAAATGACTATGTACAATATCTGGTTGTTCGACTTTCAATACGCTATAAATCTTCCAGATGGATTTGACATCAACAATCTCATTTGATATGAGTGAGTAACATGTAATAGAACGGTCTGAAATAAACTTTCGGAGTATGCTATGCTCCCCATTGACTAGGATGAAAAAAAGATCATAAGACTGATAATTCCAATCTTCTATCAGCCACTCAAACTCAAGTGACTTGTCAATATCTGAAATTATTATTGCTATTTTCTTTTTCTTCATTTTCGAATAAAAAGTATCACTTCTTATAGGAAGCTGAATAACCACGGTATATCGAACCAGCTAAGAGTACCCCTATTATCCGAAAAGAAATTGGATCCAGAGTCTTGTTTCTATTTGTTAAGTGATTCACAGCCATGAGTTTGAGAATTGGAGCAAATACAAGAATTAAAATTAGAATCATTTTTTTGTGCCAAGAGTAATGAATCTCTAACTCTGAGAAGCCCATTTCAACACCCACTTTGCGGGTAATGCCACTTCGGTATTTTCTCTCCAACCAATTTCCAATTTCCTGTCGATCACATTCATTGTGATAAGTCATCACTGAGCTATCAATAAAAATTTTGATATTATTTGATCTGAGCCTTGAAGAAAACTCATGGTCTTCAAATCCAGCAAAAGGAAATTGTTGGTTGTACCCTCCAACTTTATTAAAAGTGGTTTTGCGTATAGAAAGGTTTTGACTCGTGATACCATGTGTTTCGAAAAGTGATTGTTCATACCACACTGAGCTCTGGTTCCAACCTTTTAAAGATGTGAAGCCATGGTATTGAAGGTACCTCCCAAAGGAGGTTGATCTAAGCGCAGCAGCCAAAGATTCTGGATAAATCCAATTAATGTTAAGTACTGAATTAGGATGCTCTTTATGAAATATCAGAATGTGATCTATTGCTTCTTTCGTTAACCAAATGTCATCATCCATAAATAAGATAAGGCTTGATTGAGCATTGCGTACTCCTGTATTTCTCGCCGATGCTACTCCACGACCTTCGTTAGGGATTATTTGTAGGTCATTAATTCCCAGGTCTGATAGTTCACCCCCATCATTGATCACCAATATTTCTACAGACACATGATAAGTGGCATTCACAAGTTGAACTAAGGATTCCCGCAATATATTCGTTCGATCTTTAGTTGGAATAACTATTGTTAATTCAAAATCCATTTTTCAAAATAGAAATAACGGGATAAATGAATTTTGAAGTGCGCCATTTCAATTTTTGATATAGCTCTAAGGCAGCAGTATCAAGTTTTAAAGTATCTACTTGATGTAAATATGTTCTACTCTTGTAAGGATCTTGAAAAAAATAAGAACGATCTGCCTTGCGAAGAAAATAATAATCAAAAACACCTTCTGAGATAAGTTGATTAGATTTTTTTGGGAATTTATAGTATTCGCTAATCGTAGAATTCTTTTCTATGAAATTCGCAATTTCAGTTTCCTGAAATGCTTTAGCCATGCCATGAAATATAGTATCATGGTCAATTTCAAAAGCTTCTTCCATACTGATTGTTTTAGATTTATCGTGCAATCTAAAGTTTACCAGTATATCTGGAATCTGTAAGATTCCAGATATACCGAAATGCAACAGGTATCTGATCCACCATTCTCGATCCATGAGATAATGAAGATGTTGATCAACAGACCCCACAACTTCAACAGCTGAACGCCTAAACCATGTTTCAGGCTGGTCAATACGAGCCCAGCCTATTGTTTTACCAATACTCTGCGGATATACCTCTGTTCCATTAGAAATGAATACTGCTTGCTCACTAAATTTCCTGCTCCTACCACAAAGGACTCTTACATTCGGATCCTCAAATGTCTTACCTATAAGCTTCAATGCACCTGGCTCCAAAAAGTCATCACTATTCAGCCAGTTGATTACATCGCCTTGAGCATGTTTGAGTCCTTTATTTATAGCATGACTTTGTCCTTGGTCTGGTTCACTCACCCAATAACTTAGGTGTTTTTCATATTTCTTAATGATCTCGACTGATTTATCAGTGCTTCCACCATCAATTATCATATATTCTAAATTTGTATAATTTTGAGATAAAACCGAATCAATTGTCTGCTCGATATATTCTGCTTGATTATATGATGGGGTAATTATGGTGATGAGTATTTTCATTATCTTTGATTTTTAAAAAAAAGATGGATTTGAGAAAATATATACCTCGCAATTTTAAAAATAAATTACATAGAATCATTTTAGGCTATACAGGTTTCAATCCATGTTTTTCACAGGGGGGTGAAGATATGATTCTTAGAACTATCTTCAAAGGTGTTGATAAAGGTTTTTTTATTGATGTCGGGGCTTACCATCCTACAATTGGATCAAACACGTACTTCCTCTACAGAACTCAAGGATGGAGAGGTATTAACATAGATCCTAATACTGAAAATATCGATTTATTTAATAAAAAACGTCCAGAAGACACTAACATCAACATAGCAATAGGGAAGAATGAGGGATCCATTTTTTACTATCAACAAGAAAGTCCATCGATGAATTTTTGCTCTAAAGAGGAACAACCGCTAGACTCTTATAAATCAAGGAAATCTGTCATTATATCACCACTTTCTGCTATTCTTAAGCCTTTTTGTAAAAAAACAATTGACTTAATGACAATTGATGTTGAAGGGTATGAATTTGACGTATTAACCTCTAACGATTGGAACTTATATAGACCTAAGGTTATAGTAATTGAACAAAGTATTCAAGATATTTGTCATGGAACTTGCATTAACTATTTGAAAAATATGGGTTATCATATATTTAGTTTTAGCACATTAGGCATACATCATGGTGCTATTATGTGTAATTTGTTCTTTGCGGATTTAAAAGAATTCCCTTTTGTATCGCAACTCCCTGAGTTAGAAACGAATTTGTATAATTCTAAATATATAACTAAAACACCTCTGCATTAAGAATCTATTTTTACTTTTAATAATAAAGTTGAATTTTTTGCTCTGGGGCATATAAATTAGATTTTAAGAATTTTGAGCTAGATTACTTGATGTAAACATTGAAATTAGTCATTGTAGCTGAGCGGATCAAGTTTAGATATTCTGAAAATACCCTAAGAATATTCCTATTAAATGCATTTTGAGTATTCGGTTTTTTTAAAAGCAAAACTCCTTTTAAAGGAGTTAGTATATCATTGCCAATATTTCTTCTAATTGTGTAGTATCAACTTGAACATCATAAGATTGTGGATTCCTCCCTTTAAGATGAGAATTTGGATCACTACAATCGAGTAAATAAAAATTGTGAGAAAAACAATTAGCCAAATTAATAAATGCTGGGTCAGGATGTTCTTCATTTTTGAATACCACGTATGTAGTTTTATCAGGGGAAAAAATCATATTAGAGAGTCCAGCACCATGAACACCGCAAACAACCTCGGCATTGTTAAAAAGGCTTACTTGATCCGTAAAAGGGAGACTCTCAAGCTCAACTGAAATAAAATTGTGCCTTAAAAGCACATTAAGGACTTCTTGTTCATTTATTATCTTTCTTTTGAGCGCCTTGCCACGTGATATGTAAATATTTTTCGCCTTAAGGAGATCTTTGTTGCACTTACTTGCTAAAACCAATGGTAATATCCTATCTCTCAATCCTCTCATTATTTGTGGATAATGCGATAATCCAGTACTTGTATGCATTGGAAGAATAAACGTTTCTGCTTTTACAAGAAGGTGGTCATCTAAATACAGTATATTTTTGAATTTAAATAAATCAAGCATTTGTTTATGGAAGAGTGAGACCTTTTTAGGAATAACAAGAGTACATTGATTAGTGAGAAATTCCGAAACATAAAGGCGAGGCATTGCTTCAATGAGCCAATGATAAAAGTTTGAATAATATGCGTTATGAATAATTAGTGCAGGACCTTTTATTTTAAGGTATCTGCCTAAGAGAATTTTTTTAAAAAAAGTTAGATGATTTTTGTTTCTATCAAACATAGAATAGACTGATTGCTTCACAACCTGACCATTCTTGAAAAGAATGCCGTATGGTGAACAGAAGGTATTATTGAGCATAAGAATCATGAAACTTGGAATTTTCTCATTTAAGTGAAAATAATTGAGTTCTGAATTTGATGAATTTAGAGGGGCTGTTCTTTTCACCTCAGCTTCTTCAAATCTTTTTACAATTTTAAATTTCATTTACCAAAATTATACCTAATTATACAGTAGATCGCTCGAAAACCATCTTTCCAATTAATTTTCTTCCCTTCAGCGTAAGTTCGACCATAGTATGATATTCCCACTTCATAAATTCTTATCCCCCTTAGCTTGGCAATTTTTGCAGTAACCTCTGGTTCAAATCCAAACCGATTCTCTATTAGATTTATGCTCTTTATTACATCTACTTTGAATAGTTTGTAGCAGGTTTCCATATCAGTAAGGTTCAGGTCAGTTAGTATGTTTGAAAGGAGTGTCAAAAATGCATTACCTACTGAATGCCAAAAAAACAAGACACGATGTGGATGGCCACCCATGAAGCGAGACCCAAACACAACATCGGCCTTATCTTCAATTAAAGGCTGGAGTAGATTGATATACTCTCTTGGATCATATTCCAAATCAGCATCTTGTACTATAACATAATCTCCCGTTACATGCTCAATTCCCCATCGTATAGCCGCCCCTTTTCCTTGATTCTTTTTAAAAGAATGTAAAATAATCTCTAGGTTTTTATTAGAATTGATAAATTGAGTCACTATATCTTTAGTAGCATCAGTAGAACAATCGTCTATCAATATAATCTCACGATCTAAATCTCCAATATGGACTTTATGTACTTGTTCAAGGACTATTCCTATTGTTTTTTGTTCGTTAAATGTCGGTATTAGAATTGAAAGCTTTTTTCTCATTTTATTTATTTCACTCAATTATTCAAGAGCCTTTTTCAAATGTTAGTGATCCTATTAGTATGGTTTTATATATTCTTTAGTTGCATAGGCACAACTAAAATATGCATTATTTTTTTTGGCCTTAAAGAGTCAAACCTTTTTGTAGAATTCTTAATCGGGCTTGCAGTTCTGGGAGCAATATTTTCATACTCCTCGATTTTAACTCCAACAAGATTTAATGGGCTCTTTTGTCTACCCTTATTTATTTATGGACTAATAGTCGTAGGGAAGAATATTGAATCGTCATTCAAGGCTATTGGAATTCTTGAGTTCTTACTTTTTGGTGTTGTATTCTTAGTTGTTTTATTACAAGCATCAAAAACTCCTTTCGTTACAGATGTAGGTCTTTATCATGCACAAACTATAAGATGGTCGGAATCATTTCCGGTAGTATCTGGATTGGGAAACTTGCACGGACGGCTTGCTTTCAATTCTGTTTTTCATATTTTGGTATCCTCTTTTGGATTTTCTTTTTTCAATAATGTCATGCTTCATGGTACACTGTCAAGCTTTTGCTTACTACTTGGTTTGATATATATGATCAAGGAAGCTTTTCATAGTAATAACCTCTATATCAATATTTGTAGTGGAACCTCAATTATACTACTTTTATCTTTTTATCGAGATTGGATATCTTCACCTACACCGGATATTCTTGTCACTATTCTAATATTAACCATAACCTTTGTATTTATTGACAGTTTTTCAACTTTTCATTCCTCAAAATTCCCAATCTTAATTTTAAGTGTATTTGCGGTAACTGTAAAGCTATCATCTCTTCCAATAGTATTGTTACCAGTCATCTTAATCGTTAGATCAAAATTTGATTTTAAATCTTTGTTGAAATATTCAGCTTTGCTACTGTTCTTTCTATTGCCTTTTTTTGTGCGTAATTATTATTTGAGTGGATATCTAGTTTATCCTTTTGCACATATGGATCTTTTTGATGTGCCTTGGAAAATTCCATATGAATTAGTTATTAGGGAGAGTGAGTGGGTTAAAAGTTTTGCACGAACGGGATCGTATGATTTACAATGGTTTTCAACCTTAACTTTTAAAACTTGGCTGCCTATCTGGTGGTCGAATCAAATGATACTCAATAAACTCCTAATTTTCTCAATTCTATTTTTATTATGCATTCTACCTGTAAGTATTGTTTTAAGAAAAAATGACGCCTCCAAGAAAGCTGAAAAATACCTTTTAACTGCAATGTTATTAGGTGTTGTATTTTGGTTTTTAATGGCACCTTACCTCCGATTTGGTCATGGGTTTATAATTGCCTTTATTTCAGTAGGGTTCTATTTATTTATTTCAGGTAGACGGTTTTTGGACTGGGTTGTTCATAAACTCTTGATCCTTGGACTACTTGCTTGGGGTTATTCATTTTATCGAGAAGTAAAAGAAGGTGATTATCAATTCATATCTCCATCTCATTATAACAATGTAGAGCTAATCAACAAAACCGTTGGTGATAACACTTATTATTTGCCCTATAGGTCAAATTTATGCTGGGACAGTCCATTGCCATGTACCCCTGACCTTAATGATCAACTTAAACAATTAGGGGCTACTATGGATTGTGGGTTCGCAATTTCAATTTCTGATTAAAGCCAATTCCAATTTAAATTAGAGCTTATCCCTATAGGATTTTCAATTTTCTCTTGAAAACCAAACCAATATTTTGGTGCAATAATTTTTCGGTTCTTATTCCCTCCTAAAAAAGCAGCCCACCATGCAAACGAGCTGTTGGAAATAATTGCCATTTCAGCTTGCATAATCATTTGGAAATCATTCATTATTGTATCTGAGAACAATTCTAATTTTGGAATAAAATCAAAATCTTTGAAATATTCTTCAGCACGAAAACCAACTAACAATATTCTGTAATCTTGGATATCTCCTAAGCATTCAATTGCTTTTTTATAATACTCATTTAAAAGAACCATGTGTTCTGGATAATCATCCCGTCTTACGTGAATACAAACTATTTTTTCTTTAGCAAGTCCGTTTAACTGAAGTTTTTCATTGAATAATTGCCTGTAATGTGACTTGACTTGAAAAGCCGACTTTATAAAATCAATATTGCTTTGGAAATATTCTAAAGATTGATAAAAGCCGTAGTATATTTTTTTATCTGTCAATAGATCAATGTTACCCTTTGGTAGGAGTTCACGTTGCTCAGATACCTTTTCTAGTTTGACTAGTCTCTTTTTGTACATTAAATTGATGATTTTATTCCTCAATGGATTGAAATGAGGCATATCAAAGTATTTATGTAAATCTAAAGGGTGATGGTAAAAGCTTAAAAAGTAACGTGTTTGAAGTTTTAAGCCTGCGGAAATTATGAAGGCATATTGAAACATTTGATTTCCTAATCTTCCTTGAATATGAATTCCTATCATGATGATTTAATCTCTACAAGTTCCAAGAAGGTAATAATTATTAGGAATACTTGGGATTTCAAAAATTTTTCCATTTTTTACAATTCCACGATCTACTAAACCGTTAAAATATAACCAATTATCTATCCCATGAAATTCTTTCTGAAATGCTATCAAAACAATTTTTGATGATCTAATGACTGGTTCGAACGTTTTTCTTAATGACATTGGCGATTCACTTAGTGACCATAGGGCAATAAAAGAATCTGGATTTCGATTGGATAATAATTTGGAATCTGTTAAATATTCAATTTTAGCGGAATCAATAACACTGGATAGATACCATTTTTGAATCTTATTAAAAACTGGCAAATCATAGATTGTATATTGATTTCTATATCCAATGTTTGAAACCAATCGACAAAAGCTTCCATAACCACCTCCAAATTCCAAGATTGAACGAAGCTTTAAGAATTCTTCAATATCAATCACCTGAAGTATTTTATTCAAAGAATATGCATGATGCACGAGGTTTCCACTTGATCTCGGATAGTATTTATAAATAGGAGGATTGCCCAAACTGTTTTCTACAATAGCATTTCGGAAATGATTCCAACTTCTAGATTCTTTTAATTCGATGAATTGAACCTGCCTTGCAGAAAAGAACATTGTTCCTTGTACGGTTGGAAATCTTAAAAATTCATTTGGATCACCATTTTCAAATTCCTTAACCATTTTTCTTTGGAAATTTTCCCAAGATTGTGTTAGTTCAATATTGGAGTTATCATTTGACCGCAGAGTAATCAAGAATTCTTTATTGCGTTTTTTGTGATCAGACTTCATTCGCATAGAATAGATACCTAATAATATTTTATATTTATAAAAGACTCGTATTATTCTATTGACCATTCTGCTCGACGTAAAAATTTGCTTGATGATTTTGGGGGTAATTCTTGATAGTTAAATGGAAACTGGCTAGTGACCTCAAAAGTCAATACTTGATCTGAGTGATCTATGTATTCTGTGTCTTGCATAACAGAATAGTGTATGGAATAATCTCCCACATTCAATCCTAAATTATCTAAAGTAAAAATTATCTTATGAGATCCGAGTACTTGTGAATTATTAAATAACTGTCCTGTTAATCTATTATGATGAAGTAGTAGATTATCCCCATTAAAATCTTTAATTCCTATTCCGACAATTAAACGTGAAAAATCAAAAGCATGATTTTGAATGGAGTAGTCCATTTCAATTCTGATGTTCATATCGGACTTAATTTGATGTATTTCAATCCCAAATTCATTTGTTATCCGCAATGACTCTACTATCAATGCCCCATTTCCTCTTCTTTCTTTAATTGAATGCCTTTGTACCGAGGAAGTATTAAACTGCATATAGCTAGTGATTATTTCCTGTATGTTGCCAATGGTTTGAATCATCCCATTATTTAGTTGAATACCAGATGTACACAATTTCTCAATCGCTCCCATATTATGACTCACAAACAGCACAGTCCTACCTTCCCCGGTTACTTCTTCCATTTTGCCGAGGCATTTTTTTTGAAAGTCGGCATCACCTACTGCCAGTACTTCATCGATTATAAGTATTTCGGGTTCTAAAAATGCGGCAACTGCAAAAGCCAACCTCACCTTCATGCCGCTACTGTAGTGTTTTATGGGAGTGTCTATGAAGTTGCCCACGCCACTAAAATCTACGATTTCATCAAACTTAGATTTGATTTCATTTCGACGCATGCCCAGTATGGTGCCATTGAGGAATACATTTTCCCTTCCACTTAACTCAGGGTGAAACCCTGTGCCCACCTCAAGTAGAGAAGAAACTCGGCCATTTATTTCAACTTTCCCACTGGTTGGATAGGTGATTTTACTGAGGATCTTAAGTAAAGTGCTTTTTCCTGCGCCATTCTTCCCAATAATACCAACAGCTTCTCCTGGCTGGATGGTCAAGTTGATGTCTTTGAGTGCCCAGAAGTAATTCTCTTCTTTGGTTTTAGAAAAATTAAATAGTGATTCTCTTAAAGAAGTCGATTTCAATTGACCTATCTGGTATTTTTTGGAAAGATCTGATATTTTGATAGCGTAATCTTCCATATTAGATTAAGTCAGCCATAGTTCGCTCCATTTTTTTAAAATACCACAGACCAGAAAAAAAGATAATGAATACAAGCCCAAATGAAATCAAACTGTAAACTCCTGGAGGAGGAGTATTCAAAATTGCCCATCTAAATCCTTCGACAATTCCAGACATTGGATTTAGGTAATACAATACCTTATATTTTTCTGGAATCAATGCAGCGGGGTAAGCAATAGGAGAAGCGTAGAGCCCAAGTTGCACCAAGAATGGAACGATGTGCTGAAAATCACGGTACCTAATTGTCAATGAACTAAGCCAAATGCCCACACCAAGGGCAAAAAGGATATTGAGCAATACAAAAACTGGAAAAATGAATATAGAAGGCGTTATGGGTATGTTGTAATAAAAGAGTAAAACGATTGTCATTGCCAAGGCAATTCCAAAGTCAACAAAGGCGACCAGGCTTTTACTCAAAGGGATGACCAGTCTTGGGAAATAGATCTTTTTGATCATTTCCTGAGCTCCAATGATAGACGTACCACTTTGGTTCATCACAAAAGCAAAATAGGACCAGGCACTCATGCCACACAGTGCAAAAAGTGGATACGGAATATTGCCTGTATCTACTTTTATTGCTCGCCCAAATATTAATGTAAAAATGAGTAAAGTAGAAAGGGGCTGTAGGATTGCCCAAAGAAGCCCTAAAAACGTTTGAGCATAACGCACCCTCAAGTCTCTGTATGCCAAAACCCAAAACAAATCCCTGTAATCAAACAATTCTTTCAGGTTAAGTTTTCTGGAAGACGCTGAAGTGATGGTGGTTTTAGACATGACTTGATTGCAATTGAAATTTTTTATTAGTGATCAATAATAATGCAGTCATTAGAAACGGAATCATGGGGATTTTATACCGAACCAGCGAACCAAAATTATAAGTAGTCACGCCGATGGCAAAAGCGAATAATACAGCAAAGATAAGGCAAAATACAAATAGTGGATTAGAAGCAGCTAGTACAAAGGACTTCCTTTGGAATAAAAAAACTACAAATAAATACAAAACAAACGTGTTTTCAAGGGCAGACAATAGCATGACTGGGTTTCTGACTTCCCATAAAAACGGCCTGAAAAATGACGTAATCACCGCAGGGACAAATTTACGTGCCAATCCAGTTGGTGTAAAGTCATAATCGCCTAGGGTATAACCAGATCCTTGATCCCTTTCACTTACAAAATAATTCCATTTTGCTGTTTGCTCAGCTGTATATAAAACAGTATCTATCGAATACCTGTAATGATTGGCACTAACGAGGACCGTTGTGAAATAGGCAGAAGCAATACCCAAAGATATCAGGAATGGCGCCAGCATTGTTTTAATTAATTGATTTTTGATTTTGCTTTGATTTTGCAGGTAAAAGTAAAAAGCAAGAGCCGGCATAAAGCAAATCACTATATATATTTTGATAGTATATAATACATAAAAGCCAACTATCAATAGAATGGTACTCTTTAATAGCTTTTTCTTAAAAATAAAGACCTGTGAAAACCCGTAAAACAGCCAACCCAAAGCACCTAGGGTTAAGGTGTCTTTCATGAGACCAGATCCCCAAAAAAAAACAGAAGGAACGAATAATACTCCGAGGGCTATATGTTTGATGAAACTTGGATAAAACTTGTAAAAGACAAGAAAAATCATCCATATCCCTGAGTAACTGGTTACTGCAAATAGTAAAGCAGTAGCAGAATAAGCGTGAAATGTAAGCAGATCAAAAAAGCCTGCTACTCTTACCACAAAGTAAGAAGCGCTATCTCCAAAAGTATATATCTGGCTTGTGTACTCGAAATTCTCAGGGGTATAAACCATCTCTGAAAAAATCATCTGTAGCCCTACAAAAGGACTGTCTAAAAAGGCATTCCAAATGTAGTTACTTCCTCGTTGGAAGTAGGTGAATGTATCCCCCCCTCCATAGTAAAACTGGTAGATCATACCCAAGGCGATAGCTCCAATGAACTTTACTGTCAGTCCAGGTATAAAATATCTTCTGGTATTTTGATCGGTTACGAGAGGCCTTATTGAATAGGCTATTAGATAGAGTATGAGTAAGTAAATAGGAGTAATAAAGAAATCTTTAATACCCACTAAGCGAAAGTATTTTTATCATTAAACTCCCCAATAGTCCTTTCCAATCCTTCTTGGAGACCAATTGTTGCCTTCCAGCCTAGACTAGTCAGTTTGCTTACATCCATCAATTTCCTTGGGGTGCCGTCCGGTTTTGTCGTATCGAATTGTAATTCTCCTTCATATCCTATGATCTGTTTGATATGCAATGCCAAATCTTTGATGCTGATGTCTTCTCCAACGCCAACATTTATCAAACCAGCTTCATTGTATTTTTGCATCAAAAAAAGGCACGCTTGCGCCAGGTCGTCCACATGAAGAAATTCTCTTTTTGGGCTACCTGTTCCCCAAATTTGTACATATTTTTTGTTTTGGACTTTAGCTTCTTCAAATTTTCTTATCAATGCAGGCAATACATGTGACTTTTCTAAGTCATAATTATCGTTTGGCCCATAGAGATTAGTGGGCATGGCTGATATAAAGTTACATCCGTATTGGGCTCGGTATGCATCACACATTTTGATACCCGCTATTTTGGCAATAGCATAGGGTTCGTTGGTGTATTCAAGCAATCCGGTAAGTAAATACTCTTCCTCAAGAGGCTGAGGAGCAAGCTTTGGATAAATACATGAGGAACCTAAGAACAAGAGTTTTTTTATCTTATGTACATAAGATTGATGAATGACATTGGATTGTATCATCAAATTGTCGTATAAGAAATCCGCTCTATACGTATTGTTGGCTACAATACCACCTACTTTGGCTGCTGCAAGGAATACATATTCAGGTTTTTCTGCTGCAAAAAAATCTTCAACTTCTTGTTGATTTTTCAAATCGAGTTGTTTTGACGTTCTGCCAATTAAATTGGTGAACCCTTCGCTTTCCAGTTTTCTCCAGATGGCAGATCCGACCATTCCGTTGTGACCGGCAATGTATATTTTACTCTCCTTCTCCATTGCCCTGTATTTTGTGCCCTCCTTCTTTCAGGTATAAATTCCTTTTGGCAAGTTGCAAATCAGCATCTACCATTTCTTTTACCAGAGTATCCAGATCATATTTTGGAGTCCACCCTAGTTTTTCTTTTGCTTTGGTAGCATCGCCTATCAGTAGTTCCACTTCCGTTGGCCGGTAGTAGTTGGGATCAATTTTAACTACTTTTTGCCCGGGCGTTAACTTCCATTCCGGATTGTTACAAGATTTAATTACTCCAATCTCGGCTTCATTTTTTCCTGAGAAAGTAATTTCTACATCGAGTACTTTAAAAGCTTTGCTAATAAAGTCTCTGACAGAAGTAGTGACACCAGTGGCCAATACATAATCATCAGGTGTGTCTTGCTGAAGCATCAGCCACATTGCTTCTACATAATCCCTGGCATGTCCCCAGTCTCTTTTTGCATTGAGATTGCCCATGTACATGGCCTTTTGAAGGCCAAGAGCAATTTTGGTGACGGCCTGAGTGATTTTCCTTGTAACAAAAGTTTCGCCTCTGAGCGGACTTTCATGGTTGAAGAGAATACCATTGACTCCATAAATATTGTAGGCTTCCCTGTAATTGACGGTGATCCAATAGGCATATAGCTTGGCTACACCATAAGGAGATCGGGGATAGAAAGGTGTTTTTTCTGATTGGGGCACTTGCTGTACCAGTCCGTAGAGTTCGGATGTTGATGCCTGATAAATTCTTGTTTTTTCTGTCAGGCCAAGAAGTCGTACGGCTTCAAGTATCCTCAATGTGCCTAATCCATCCGTATTTGCTGTATATTCCGGCTCTTCAAAACTCACCTTTACATGCGACATGGCTCCAAGGTTATAAATCTCATCAGGCTGTATTTCCTGAATAATCCTTGTAAGGTTTAATGAGTCGGTCAGGTCGCCATAATGCAATATAAACCTCTGATTGTCAACGTGCGGATCTTCATAAAGGTGGTCGATACGATCCGTATTGAAAGAGGAGCTTCTTCTTTTGATACCATGTACTTCATATCCTTTTTTAAGTAAAAATTCCGCAAGGTATGCTCCGTCTTGCCCCGTTACTCCAGTGATAAGTGCTTTTTTCATTAATTGCTTGATGCTGTACTTACTGATTATTGCTTCTTATTAGGTTGTAAATTTATAAGAACCATTCTGTATTTACCCATTTTTTCATAACATTGATTTTAAATACTACAGACTGGTATATGTTTGCCATTCGGTATTTATGACATGAAAATCTTATTTCTGGCACCATATCCTCCAGGGCAAGCCCCTTCTCAAAGGTTTAGATTTGAGCAATATTTCTTATTGCTGAAAAAACATACAATTGAATATTCTTTCCAATCTTTTCTGGATGAGAAAACCTGGCAGATTTTGTATTTGAATGGCAATACATTGAAGAAAGTACTGGGAATAGCAAAGGGTTTTATGAGGAGAACAATTCTGTTGTTCTCTTTATCAAAATATGATGAGGTTTTCATCCATAGGGAGGTAACACCAATCGGCCCGCCAATTTTTGAATGGATTATTGCCAAATTGTTTAAAAAGGAAATCATATTCGATTTTGATGATGCCATATGGCTGCCCAATACCAGTAAAGAAAATGTTATTGTCTCCGTATTAAAATGGCATTCAAAAACTGAAAGTATTTGTAAATGGAGTAAAACCATTTCGGTTGGGAATCCTTATTTGGCGCAATATGCCGGTCAATTTTCTTCCAATGTTGTGGTGAATCCTACAACTATTGATACGGAACACCTGCATGTTCCCGTAGGTATAAACAACAAAATCCCCGTTATCGGCTGGACGGGAACGCATTCTACAGGTAAGTATCTGGCATCAATAATCAGTGCGCTGAATGAAGTATCTAAAACCCAAAGCTTTAAGTTTTTGTATGTCTCCAATAAAACTCCTGATTTTGAAATTCCAAATCTGGAATTTGTAAAATGGATGAAGGAATCAGAGATAGACCAACTTAACCACATTGATATTGGAATAATGCCGCTTGAAGACGATCAATGGTCTGAAGGTAAATGTGGATTTAAGGCATTGCAGTATATGGCGTTGGAGATCCCTGCTTTGGTGTCTCCTGTAGGTGTCAATTCAACGATTGTGGACGATGGAGTGAATGGATACCACTGTAAATCAGAAGCGGACTGGGTAGTGCGTTTAACGGAGCTAATTGAAAATCCTGAATGGAGAAGAAAAATGGGAGCAGAAGGGAGAAAAAAAGTGATAGCGCAATATTCCGTGAAATCCAATTCAGAAAATTTTCTAAAAATAGTAAAAGGATAATCTACATTTTTTTCATTTCCTTCAAATACCGGACAGCCAGTTTATGTGATGGATGTTTGCCTTTAGCCAGTTTTTTCACATTTTTAAAATACTCTTCGGCTAATTTTTCGTCTCCCTCCTGAAAAGCGATTTTTCCCAAATTGAGCAATGAATATAGATGGTATCCCATTTTTTCGGCATTCGCATCCAGGCCGAACTCAACCGCTTTGGTGTAGTATTTTTTTGATTCACCTCTTAAACCTCTTTTTCTATAAATCTCACCCAGGAAAAAAGAGGCATATCTTCCATTGTTACTTTCATAGCCTACATATCCACTATCCAGCTTATTCAATATAGACAAAGCTTCTCTTTCGGCTTCCTGATTTCTACCAGTTGCGTACAGTACTCTGGTGTAAAAACGATGAAAATAAGGGTTGTTGGGGAAAGTTTGAGCTAAATATTGTGAAACAGGCAATGCCTCCATTGGATTATTTTCTTCATTGGCTAAAATCCTCATTAGAAAATACTGCGCCTCAGTACGAGTAAAAAATGCATTGTTAGCCACTTCTTTCAATTGCTTGATTCCAAGTTCTTTGTCCCCATTTTTAAAGAAAAGCATTATGGGTTTTAGGAGCGGATAGTTTTCAGGTATCCATACCGAGTAATAATTGTAAAGGGCGTCACCAAATAATATTTCAGCACCGTATTCTCCTTTGCCTCGACAGTAATCCAAATACTTGAGTGCGTTTTTTCCGGCTGTAGCTGCCTTAGTCCAGTTACTTCTTTCTGCGTGCACCCGACCTATAAACGCATAAGTAGCTGAGAGGAAAAATCCCCCTTCCACAGTACTCCCTTTGTCAAAAATATTTTGAGAAGCCACCAGTGAGCTATCCATATAAGCGAAAAAAGTCTCATCAAATCCTGTGTTGGTGACATCCGGAACCATTCGCCACCACTGACTGAGGCCGAGCATGAAATAAGGAAGAGGATGCCAGCCATATTTTTTCTTTAACCATCTAAACTGGCTATCAGCTCTGGTGAAATCAAAATTATACATGTTGTTGATGCCTTCAGTTGATTCGATCTGGATATTCATGTCCATCAAAAGCATTGGGATACTGTCGTTTTTAGCAGCAGTTAGCTCCAGGCTACAAAGGCAAATGAGATATGTAATAAAATGTTTTTTCAATAAATTGATGGGTAAACCCGGTCAAGTTTGTAATTATACGTTCTAATTTATTTAATGATTTCGAATTCTATATAACTTTAAGATAAATGAAAAAGACAACTATGAAGAATCTAATAAAAGCAATTGCATTAATGGCATTTCTTATGCTGTCTGTGGTAGTTCCAGAGGTTCAGGCACAACAAGACAAAATACCTGCCAATGATGGTGAAGTTACAATCATTCCAATTAATCATGCTACGTTGGCACTAAAATGGAAAAATGAAGTGATTTATTTTGACCCTTCCGGTGATATGGGATTGTTCGATAAAGTAGAAAAACCAACTGCTATTTTAATAACAGACATTCATGGTGATCATTTTAACTTATCAACACTTAATAATCTAAGTGCGGGTAGTGTAAAAATCATAGCACCAAAGGCTGTAGCAGATCAGCTTCCAAGAAGTTTTACTAACGTAAAGATTCTGGGTAACTCTGAAAAGATAGACATCAATGGAATTAATATTGAAGCCATACCGATGTACAATTTACCGGAAACGGAGGACTCCCGACATCCAAAAGGACGTGGAAATGGCTATGTCCTGACCATAGGAGGAAAAACGATTTATGTTTCAGGAGATACTGAAGATATTCAGGAAATGAGGGCACTGCAAAATATCGATGTTGCTTTTGTTTGCATGAATTTGCCTTATACTATGGATGTAGATGCTGCTGCAAGTGCAGTCGTCGAATTTAAGCCTTCAATTGTTTATCCTTATCATTTTAGAGGACAGGGAGGTTTTAGTGATGTAGATAAATTTAAAGAATTAGTGACTTCACAAAACAATTCCATTGATGTGAGGTTAAGAAAATGGTATGGCAAATAAAATATTATTATAACTGAATGAATTTTTTTTGTTTTCTCTTTTCTCTTATTCTACTTTTTACTGTTGAAGGTTTTTCTCAAAATACTAATCCCGAAAAAAAGCTTCATTTATCAGAAGTCAGGATGATGGCACGAGATGTTTTTCAATCTGCTAAATGGTATGCCAGACATTTGAATTTTAAAGTAACAAAATCTAAACATAGGGAATTTGTTATCCTAGAAAATGGAGATTTTACACTTCATATAGTTACAGCGAAACAGACGGTTACGCCAAGTCAGATAGAAATGCCTCCAAATAAAGAGCGAATCAATGGGTATTATGAGCTCGGCTTTCTTTGCAACGATCTCGATAGTTTGATGTATCAGTATGAAGGACGTGAAATAAGAAGGGTTAAAGAATTGGGTTTTGACCTGGACTATAAAACCAAAACAGTGGTACTTGCAGATCCTGATGGTAACAGGGTGAAACTGTTTCAGGCGAGCAAGGACCAGATTCCAAATATTAATTACTTCAAAGCGAACCTTGTTTCTATTACTACTTCCGACCTGGAAACAGGAGTGAGGTGGTACCAAACCAATTTAGGGTTTCAGGAAATACTCAAAAATTATTCAAAAGATTCAAATACCACCATTAGTATTTTGAGAAAGGATGACATGACTATTGAGCTTCAGGAGTTGTCAGGGCGTACGATGGAAATAACAGAATTACTCAGTAACCAAATAGAATTAACCGGATTTAGTGAAATTATTCTTAGCAATAATAAAGAGCTGGTCGATATTACAGATAATGATGGTAATAAATTAAAGTATTGAAACAGTCAATCTACTTTTTTTGACCAAAGAATACGAGTGCCTTACGTTGTGTAATTTTGAGATATTATACGAATCAAACAAGAAACATTACCCCAAATGAAACATAAGATAGCAACACAAGAAGCCATTAACCTGGAAAATAAATATGGTGCGCACAATTACCATCCACTTCCAGTAGTGCTTTCGAAAGGCGAAGGAGTATATGTCTGGGACGTGGAAGGAAAAAAGTATTTTGATTTTCTTTCTGCATACTCAGCAGTTAACCAGGGGCATTGCCATCCTAAAATCGTAGGAGCTCTCAAACAGCAGGCTGAAATTTTGACTCTTACGTCGCGTGCGTTTTATAATGATGTACTGGGAGAGTACGAAAAGTACATAACAGAATACTTTGGTTTTGATAAGGTGCTTCCTATGAATACTGGAGCTGAAGCAGTAGAAACGGCTATTAAACTTACCAGAAAGTGGGCTTATGAAGTAAAAAGTATTCCTGAGAATGAAGCTAAAATTATTGTTTGTGAAAACAATTTTCATGGTAGAACCACTACGATCATTTCATTTTCTAATGATCAGGATGCCCGCAAAAATTTTGGTCCATATACTGAAGGTTTTATCAAAATCCCATACAATGATATAGCAGCTTTGAAAGCAACTTTGATGCAGGAAAATATAGCAGGAATGTTGATGGAACCAATACAGGGAGAAGCCGGTGTTTATGTTCCTTATGATGGCTATTTGCGAGAGGCGTATCAAGCTTGTAAAGAAGCTAATGTACTCTTTGTGGCAGACGAAGTTCAAACAGGTATCGCCAGAACGGGAAAATTACTGGCTTGTGATCATGAGAATGTAAAACCTGATGTCCTTATTTTAGGCAAAGCCATATCCGGAGGAGTTTATCCAGTATCGGCAGTTTTGGCAAATGATCCTGTGATGAACGTTATTCGTCCCGGACAGCATGGTTCTACTTTTGGAGGGAATCCATTGGCAGCCAAAGTTGCTATGGCTGCCCTAGAAGTAGTGAAAGATGAAAATCTGGCTGCTAATGCCGAGAAGCTTGGAATCATTTTTAGAGAAAGGATGAATGCACTTGTAAAAAGTTCCAACCTTATAGCCAGTGTGAGGGGAAAAGGTTTGCTCAATGCAGTTGTAATTAATGATTCTCCTGAGAGTACTACAGCGTGGGATATTTGTATGCTTTTGAAAGAAAACGGACTACTAGCCAAACCAACTCATGGTAATATCATCAGGTTTGCACCACCACTCGTGATGACTGTCGATCAGCTTCATGAATGTTGCGATATTATTGAAAAGTCAGTTAAACAATTTGAACAAAAGGTGTAAGCGGGACAAGCTATTTTAGAAGAGAATTTTTCCCAAAAGCAAAAGGCAGGAGATCATTTACTTCCGTTTTTATTACTTCATTATCTGGCTGAACTAGCAACAGGTTTATTGGTTGTTTCTGGTTGTTTCTGTATTCAAAGATAACCTGCCGACAACTGCCACATGGCCCTGCTTGTACATACTCTATGGCATTTTTAGGTTTTGCAGCTACTGCTATCTTCAATATTACTTTGCCTGGATAATTGGCACCAATATGAAAAAGTGCTACCCGTTCAGCGCAGAGTCCCGATGGGTAAGCGGCATTTTCCTGATTGCTTCCAAGAACAATACTGCCGTCTTCCAACAGTACGGCAGCACCTACAAAAAAATCAGAATACGGAGCGTAAGCATTGTTTAAAGCTTCTTTTGCCTTACATACCAATATCGTTTCTATTTCATTCAGTTCATCAATATTGAAAATTTCAGCCTCAAACTCGTACTTAATTTTTCTTCCCATATCTCAAAAAGTAAACCCGAAGTTTAATTCTTCACTTTAACCAAAACCAAGGGTACGATATTACTCAATATTTAGTGAAAATGTTTTGAATGGACAGTAATAATCTCATAAATTGCTTTATATTCTTAGGATTTGAATCAACTATTTACAGATCAAAAAAGTCAACTATACGCTATGCAAAAAGTCCTGATTCTTGGAGCCGGAAGGTCGGCATCTACATTGATCCAATTTATGTTGGAGCATGCTGAGGTTTATGGCTGGTATGTCACCATTGGGGATATTGATGAAGCTTTAGCTGTCGAAAAGGCTGGTTCATGCAAGAATGCCAATGGCATCAAATTCAATATCAAATCCATCGAATCCACAGAAATTATCAAAGAAAACAATCTGGTGATTTCAATGCTTCCTGCGATGCTGCATTTAGATGTTGCTAAGGTTTGTGCAGCAAATGGTATCAATATGCTCACGGCATCTTACGTAACTCCGGAAATAAAAGCACTTTCTGAATCATTTGAGAAAAACAATGCTTGTTTGATTATGGAAATGGGGCTTGATCCGGGAATAGACCACATGTCGGCCATGCAAATATTGGATAGGATCAGAGGTGAGGGAAGTACGCTCAATTCTTTCGAGACATTTACCGGGGGACTTTTAGCCCCATCAAACAATGACAACCCATGGGAGTATAAATTTACCTGGAATCCCCGGAATGTAGTGATGGCTGGTCAAGGCAATGTGAAATTTATTCAGGAAGGAGCATACAAATACATCCCATATCAAAAACTCTTTAAAAGAACGGAAATAATTTATATACCTGAATACGGATATTTTGAGGGATATGCCAATCGTGACTCTTTGAAATATTTGGAAGCTTATAAACTACAGGGAATAAAGACGCTATACAGAGGTACCTTGAGACGTCCCGGCTTTTGCAAAGCATGGGATGTGTTTGTTCAACTTGGTGCCACTGATGACAGTTATGAAATGGAAGATGTGGCTGCCATGACCCATCGTCAGTTTATCAATTCATTTTTGTCGTATAATCCTTATGATTCCGTTGAGCTTAAGTTGGCTCACTACATGAACCTCGAATTGGATTCGGAGATTATGTACAAACTCAAATGGTTAGGAATGTTTAGTGACGAGCCAGTGGGTTTGGAAAAAGGGACTCCTGCCCAAGTTTTGGAACAAATTTTAAAAAAGAAATGGACAATACAATCAAATGAACAAGACATGATTGTGATGTGGCATAAATTTAAATTTGTTCAGGAAAATGAGGAGAAGGAAATTCAGTCGCACATGGTAATTAAAGGTACTGATGCCACCAATACCGCTATGTCGAAAACAGTAGGTTTGCCACTGGCAGTAACTGCTAAGTTGATATTGAATGGAAAATTAAAAATCAATGGTGTAAAAATTCCTACCGAAAAGGAGATATATGAACCTGTATTATCCGAATTGGAAGCCTACGGAATTACTTTTGTGGAACATGAAATGGAAGTCTCTGCCTGATAAAATTTGAGCTTCAAGATTTATTGTTAAAGCGATGCTATATTTGAACCATCATTTCTAATGTTGTGATAAAAATCAAAAAATATTGAGACAGATAATCTTTAGCTTGTTGGTTATGATACCATTATTCCTCCAGGCACAAACCAAGTCAGATTCAACAAATGTATCCAGCGGCATCACTCTGAGTGAGGTGGTCATTACCACGGATATTTTTGAAAACAAGAAAAAGGATTTTGCAGGATCGGTATCTGAGATAAAGCCTAAAATATTGAATCAGGCCAATGGACTTTATTTGCAGCCTGTGTTAAATTCCGTGCCAGGCGTTTACATGCAATCCGGAGCTTTAAATACCAACCGGATCACCATTCGGGGAATAGGTTCCCGGTCACCTTTTGCTACCAACAAAATCAAAGCATACCTGGATGATATTCCGCTTTCAACAGGTGAGGGAGAAACCACTTTGGAGGATATCGATTTCTCAACCCTTGGTGGAATAGAGGTGTATAGAGGGCCTGCTTCAACCATGTATGGTGCAGGCCTGGGAGGTGCTATACACATGGTTACAAAAAAAATGGCAAGGACTAATTCCGGCTATTTTGATTTTTCTGTAGGCTCTTTTGGATTGAAAAAAGTTAATATCTCAGCACAAACAGGGAATGAAAATAGAGGAATAAACCTTTTTTTTCAGGATGTGAGTAGTGATGGGTATAGGCAAAACAATGAGTATGGCAGGCAATCTCTTTCGGCCATTGCCCGAACCAAAATAGGAGCTAAATCGTATCTTTCCGGCTATTTCAATTATACACACCTCAAATCATTTATTCCAAGTGCTTTGGATGAAGACACTTATTTGAATAGCCCGAAAAGTGCTGCTACGCAGTGGGCAAATGCCAAAGGATTTGAAGACAACAATAGAGTAAGGTTGGGGTTGTCGTTGAAAACGATGTACAATGAATTTACGGAAAGCACTCTGGCTGTTTTCACTAATATTGGAAAATCAAGAGAAGTTACGCCTTTTGGAAATGAAGACATCACTACTTCTAATTTGGGTTTACGGGGAAAAATTAGAAGGAACTTTTTACCTCAGGATAAATTGGCTGTGGTGATGGGGACAGAAATATTTGTGGAGGGGTTCAGAATCAAAAGTTATGAGAATAACAACAGCCAAAATGGGGATATGACTTCTGATCTTAATCAGGATCGGAGCTATGGTAATGTTTTTCTGGCAACTGAGTATTTACCTTCCAAAAACTGGGTTTTGTCTGTCGGCGGAAATTTGAATTTCTCTTACTACAAAAATACGGACGAATATGTTGTTGGAAATAACGACTTGTCCGGGGATCACACTTTTTCTCCTATTTTTTCTCCTAAAATCAGTGTAACCCGTCACCTGAGTGAAAAAGTATCTGCTTACGGGCTGGTATCTCATGGTTTTTCATTGCCAACATTTGACGAAACACTCAATCCTGGAGGGAATATCAATGAAGACATCCGGCCTGAAAAAGGGCTCAATTATGAATTGGGGATAAAAGGTTCAGCACCAGGTGGCAAAGTGTATGCGGAATTGGTTTATTACACCATGCGGATCAATGATTTGTTGGTTGCCAGGCGAAACTCGGAGTTGGATTATTCAGGTTATAACGCCGGAAAAAGTACACACAATGGTGTCGAGATGTTGATCAACCACCAACTGCTCAAAACGAATACTATTACTATTGATCAGAGTTTTAGCTATACCTTAATGCGCTACAGGTTTGATGAGTTTACAGATGATGACAAGGGAGATTTTTCAGGCAATAAGTTGACAGGTGTACCAAGTTATACGACTAACTATTATATAAACATCGAATCGAATATTGGTGTTTATGCAAGAGTCAACTGGCAGAGTGTTGGAGAGATGCCTATTCTAGATGACAACTCGGTGTTTTCGGACGGTTACAATTTGGTAAACTTAAAAATTGGGTTTCAACAAGAGTTTGATAAGCTCAGTGTGAATGTCTATGGGGGGATCAACAACCTTTTAGATGAAAAATATGCTTCGATGCTCCAGATCAATCCTAATTTCAACAAACGATATTATTACCCCGGATTGCCCGTCAATTTCTTTTCCGGGATTAAAGTGGCGTATCGGTTTTAGCCAGCACTTCTAAACCTCATTTACCCAACTCTGGCAAAGTCAATTGCTTTCCTGATCAGAGTTGAATATGAGTTTTGGTGTTTATTTTAAGAGCTGGACTTTAGTAGCAGTCGGTCCTTTTTGTCCCATTTCTACTTCAAAGGTTACAAGGTTGTTTTCCTTGATATCCTCAAGCAGATTATTTGCATGTACAAATACACTCTCCTGAGTTTCTTTGTCCTTAATAAATCCGTAACCTTTAGAATCGTTGAAGAATGTAACAGTTCCTTTTCGAACCGGATCGTTAGCTTCTGTGTCATCTCGCCTGGGGATGTTGATTTCGATACTTTCCAGCTTAACAGCCTTTTTCTTGGTTGGATCAGGAGGAGTTGAACTGATCATTCCATTTTCATCGACATAGGCGATCATATCATCCAGATCTCCTGTTTTTTCAGTGTCTTTTTTTGCTAGCCTTTTTGCCTCTTTGTCCTTTCTCTTTTTTTCTTTTTTGTTTCTTACCTCTTTTTTATTGAATGTTTCTTGCGATCTCCCCATAAAATGTTTTTTGCTTTACTGATAAATATTTTTAGTGTTAATAATGCGCTCTGTTTGGATAAACAGTTATAAATTAAAAAGACTTAGCCTTATAAAAAGCCCTGAGTAGTAAATAAATCGAACCTGCTGATATTGGTCTTTGTAGTTTTGAATTCCGAACGGACTACATCGATTCAAGTGTCTAAACAAACTGAGATGCTACCAACTCTCAAATGCATATTGCATTATGCGGTATTCTTAGAAAGCTCAATCAAATTTTAAGATATGACGCAATTTAAAAATTAATATCCAGTCATTTAAGTTTTAAAAGAGATATTTTATAATTTGAGCGGTTTTATCCTCCAAAGCACCTTCCATCTCTTAAAATAGAGAATTTAAGAAAAGTATTTTCTCTATAAGAAATGATTCAATCAACCACAAATCACATCATTTAGAGGCAGAGCATATAAGCTACAAGAGCATTTTTTTCTTCTTTTGCCAGTTTTAGTTCCAAAACTATGTTGAAGAATTCTACAGCATCTGCAAGCGTTGGGCATCTGCCATCATGCAGATATGGAGGAGAATCTTTTATTCCTCTTAAAGGGAACGTTTTGATTGGGCCTTCTGGTCTTCCTTTGTAAAACCTCTCCACTTGTAAGTCATGCATATAGTCATCTACAAAAGCAGGCCCGTAGTGGCAAGATGAACATTGACCCTTGCCAAAGAAGATTTTTTCTCCAAGCAATTCTTGTTCTGTTGCTTTATCGGCATATAGTTTTCCCAGTGGGCTTAATTTGGGTGCAGGTGGAAAATCGAGAATCGAATTCATGTCGCCCATACGGTTGGTAACCTCACGTTTTTGTGATCTCGGACCGATAGACTGTTGCATACCAGGGTCTCCATCAAAGTATTCTTCCACCTCGGCAAAGTGATCCATACTCCTGATCGATCTTTTGCTGGAAAGTTGCATCAGGTTAAAGTTGCCTCGCATGGTAGGAGTTTCCATCCTAAGTCTGGCCAGGTTTGGACGTGAATCGGGAGCCAATTCTATTGCGCCATTAGTGTGCCCATTTACATGGCATGAAAAGCATGAAACCCCGGTACTAGGCTGTATAGTCACTCTGTGAGGAGTGTGGTTAAACCATGTAGTAGGAGTGGGTTTCAACAATTCTTTAAGGCCTTCCATTTGCTCTGCTGTCAGTAGCCCATTAAATATTTCATAGTAATTACTTAGTGTAACTTCCTTTCCTTTGGTTACATCTCCCAATTCTTTGTGTGTAGTTAAAAACATTGGTGGTGGAAATTCCGGAAGATACTCATCAGGGAAATCATGATCTACATCCATACGGATGTGTTCCGGATGTGCTTTATTCCAACTATCGGGAAAAACCATGTGTGCAATTGTTTGTAATGGATGCGCCAGTGGCTTGTAAGGAAATAAATCTTTTTCCCTGATCTCTTCTGGCTTTAGAGTAGATAGTGTTTCAAATGTTTTTACTTTCTTAGGGAGCTTAGCTACTGGCCCTGCCATGATAGGCTTTCGCCCTCCTGACATGAATTGACCTTCGATGGTTTTTTCATTGAAATCATACCTTGTAGCCATATACTCTCTCACGTCTGCCATCAGTTCAGGCTTTTGTTTCTTATGAAACTCTACCCACTCATCCCATGACATGGGAAGCTGAGGGCTTCCAAATGAGCTTTTACCTTTTCCGGCATATTCCCATAAATTAAAGGGAGTTCTTTCACCTTTTTTTAAATCCGGATATGCTTTTAAGCTATCAATATGGTTGCCACCTAGTCCATAATCAGGCTCTATATAGTTGGGTACTTCTGCCCCCGGGCTTTGGAGCATGTGCAAATTGTTGTCAACAACTTGAAATCCTACTGCTCCGACAAAGATTAAGAGGCTTAAACTCAGTAATAGTCTGTTTTTATTCATAAATTCTTGGTTTTATGTGATCGGGTTATGTTTGGTAATCAAAGATAAGTTAATTCAGGTTGATCTCTGTAGGCATTTTATGACTTCCTCCAAATCGGTAAGCAAAGGTGAAATTCAAAAGGTAATCTGCAAAAGCAGCATCGCCATGTGTATAGACTCCTGTTTCAATAGTTCTTTGTTTGTCTTCGTAGCTTTGTGTTCGATTCCTTTTTATTGCTATTGGTACGCTTAAATTGAAAGAGTAATTGTTCATATTGTAGCCTATTCCTGGCTCAATTGAGGTGGCATAGCCGGGTCTTCGATATCCTTCACTACTTCCTATCAAATCATCCGAAGAAACTCCTTCTATTCTACCTCCTAAATATACACTTACGCCATGAATTTTAGTATTGTAATAAGCACCTATTCGTGCAGCATATTGGTCAGGGCAGGAAAATTCACTACGGCCATTACGGGTGGCAATCCCATTCGTTTTTTGAAAGTTGGATAAATAGTATAGGTTGGTACTTATAATAAAATTATGTGACAAAGAATGATACCCCTGAATATCTACAGTAATGCCCACGCCCCCATCTCCGGGCTGGATAGATTGATCAACCACGGCTGTTCTGGATTCGTCTCTATTTTCTCCCTGATTGTAAAAAGTATCTTTATAGTCGTAGTTACCAGTAGGCAGTTTTAATCCCAAAGCAACTGCATAATTGAATTTCTTTTCTTTCTGAGGATCAACCAACCAATACCCTAAACCAAATCGAATATCTGACAATCCTTTTGAGGAAGTTTGATGTCTTTCTCCCAGGCCATTGGGTGGATTGCCTCCATGTTCATACATGGAAGAACGATCGTGATGAACGAATGGAATGATAATATTACCATATAGCCTATCTGTTATTCCATAGTTCAGGGATAAATCCAGAAAATAAGAACGATTGATTACTTCTGTTCCATCTTCAAGCCTGTTGGCTTCTTCCTCACTTCCTCTAAAGTGGCGAAATGACTTAAAGTATCTGATTCCGGCACCTGATAAAAATTCTCCTTTCGATAAGGTAAAACCACCTGCCATGTTACCGGAGCAGGAAGACATGCCTCTTATGGCTACACATCCTTGTGCAAGCACACTTTCGTATCCCAGAATGACAAGTAATGAAATAATTAGAGTTGTAAAGTATCTCATAGTTTATTTGGTTGATGATCAGCTTTCAATAGTAGCTTTTTATCTTACACAAAAAGAAAATAAAGGATGAATCCATTAACTTGGCTGATGAAACTAATGATAAACTTGATGAAATAATGGAGTGTTTAATCGTAGATGACGACCCTTTAATCTGTGACTTGTTGAATCACTTTTGTAGTAAGGTAGAGATGATTACCAGCGTAACCACTACCAACAGTGGGTTTGAATCTATCAATCTTATCAACCAAAAAAACTTTGGTCTTGTTTTACTGGATTATAATTTACCGGACATCACTGGCAAGGAGATACTCCAACTTGTAGGCCAGCATACAGCGGTCATAATGATTACAGCAAACAAGGATTTTGCCTCAGAGTCGTATGAATATGATCAAATTGTTGATTTTTTGGTGAAGCCAATAACCTTTGCAAGGTTTTTTAAGGGAATCCAAAAGGCACAAAAGTTTCTGAGTGGCAATGAGCAAAGTGAAAGCCAATTGTTTATTAAAGACGGAAACAAACTCGTCAAAGTAGATCTCAATGAAGTATTGTATATTAGATCAGCAGCTAATTATGTACAGTTGGTATTGGCAAAGAAAAAAATATTGACTTTAATGACACTTAAAGAGATAGAACAAAAACTTCCGGGCTATTTTCAGAAAGTGCACCGTTCTTATATAGTAAATGTGAATAAGATAGACACAATTGCTACAGGCGAACTCAAAATCAATGACGAAGAGATATCTATAAGTGATAGTTATGAAAAAGAACTGTTGAAGAAAATCAATTTGCTGAATTAGAAAGTTTTTCTACTCTAAAATAGCACAAACAATAGCTTAGTATATTTATGACATTTGTGAAAGATGTTATATCCAGGTCTTGAATTTTTTCAGGTAAAACCTCTGACAGTTTTGTCAGATTCATGCTTTTGATATGAGTAATAATTTTATGCATAATGGACTCCCACTCTTTCTGATTTTTTGATTGGTACACGGTTTCAATTTTGGAGATGTAATGGTTAAACTCATTATGAAGCATAGATAAGAAATTCTCTATTTTTTCCTTATTAAAATCGTATTGTTCATAGCTGGAAGTAAGGTTGGGTATATCGTATTCATTTTTTCCCAATAGCACAAATACATTATCCAGCAGATTATTTACATCGAAGGGTTTTTGTAAGAAAAACGGACTAATAGCGAACATTTGCTCCCTGTCAAAGGCGGATACTACTACGATAGGAATGAGTGGGTGTTTTTGTTTAATGCCATTTAAAGCTTTTTCTATCAATACATTGTCTATCATTAAATCGCTAATGATTAAGTCAGGAGCATGCTGCTGCAAAAGGTCAGCCACGTTCTCAATATTGTCTGTTTGGATCAGGTCTATATTTTTTATATTGAGAATATGATTTACCAGTTGACGGCCAGAGATGTCATCTTCTATATGCAGAATGGTATAAGTTGCCTGAAGTTGTGGTAAAGGCATTTCTTTATCAGGGGTACTTTTAGTGTTATCATTTGTTTCTGCTGCTACCAAGGGTAAGCTTACCTTAAATACCGATCCTTTTTCTTTTTGCGATTTTACATCGAGGGTTCCTCCAAAGAGGTCAGTCAACTGTTTTACTATTGACAAACCAAGTCCATAACCTGTATATCGATCAGATATTTCTTCTTTCTCTCTGTAAAAACGTTCTTTTATTTTTTCAATATTTTCTGGTGAAATACCGATTCCGGTATCAGATACGATTACTTCAAACTGGGAACCTGTATTTTTATTTACTTTTGCTATGAGGTTTATTTCACCTTTGTTTGTGTATTTTATGGCATTTACCACCAGATTAGTCACGATTTGGGTCAACCTTAAAGGGTCAGACAGATAGCTGTTGAGTTTAAAGTCATCTTCGGTTAATAATTCGAATTTCAGACTTTTGCGGATTGCCTCAAATTGATAACTGGTATGGATATCATGCAACAACTCATGGATGTTGCATGGCTGATACTTGACAATTACTTTTCCTTCTATCAACTTTTGATGATCCAGAATGTCATACATCAGTCCTTCCAGGTTTTTGGCACTTCTACTCAAAGAATCAATAATAGGAACCTGTTTAGGAGCAGGTTGGTTTTTATGGAGTAGCTGAGTGAGTCCCAGAATCGAATTGAGTGGTGTACGCAACTCATGGCTCATGTTTTGAAGGAATTTGTCACGTTCCTTGATCGCTTTGTGCTCCTTATCCAACGAAATTTTCAAATCTTCTACTTGTTGATCAATTTTAGATTTCATTTTGATGAAAGCCCTGGCAAGTACACCGATTTCATCTTTTCTTTTTTCGCTGAGAACAAGCTTTTTATCTATCGGTTTGCCTTCTTCATAGCTACTGATAGCTCTGGTGATCCGTGAAATTCTTTTTGAAAATATTTGAGTGAAAAGAAAAGACAGAATGAGTGCCAGTAAACATATTACCAATACAATTTTGAAACTTTTTTCTCTTACATTATGCGCACTTTGAAGTACGAGTCTTTCTTCAACTATAGACAGCAGATATATTTTTCTTTGCCCATAGAAATAGGACAATTCTTCCAGATGGTATAAATAATTTAATCCCTTGCCATCTTGCAACAGGTCAAACTCTTTCGATGCACTGTGCGTGACCTCCTGCATGTTTTTATTAAAATCCTTCTTGAAAGATTCCTCATTGTGGAGTTGTTTACCAAAACATTTTGCCATATTGGGAGCAAATAAATACTGATCATTTTCATCTGTAATGACCAGCTTTATATCAGTTTGCATGATTTGTTCCAACTCATCATAAAAACCGGAAACATCAACATTGATAACTAAAACATTTATCGGCGTACCTGTCTGATCAAAAATAAGGCTGGCAGCCCGAAGTGTGGGAGTAAAAGGGGAGCTAATAATGCCAAACTCTTCGTTTAGATTTATAGGCGAAAAATAAAACTCACCTTTTTTTGTATTGAGTGCTTCTTTAAAGTACTCTTTATCTCCTTTGTATTGTAGTTTTTCCTCTGCGATTTGAAATACCTGATTGTTTACTTTGTCGTATCGTACTACTTCTTTGCCATTGTCTGCTATGCTCAACAACCTGATTTGGAAGTAGGAAAGTTTATTTTTCAAAATTACTTCAAACATCTTCTGGAGGTTTTTTGCAGTTTTTTCAGAAGGTGATTGAACAAAGTTTTCAATCACAGGGTTTTCAGAAATTACAGCAATGTCATTGGATACTTCATCCAGTAATGCATAAAATGACTTCTTGGCGAGATTTGAAGTGTGTTTGATTCTTTCTTTGCTGTAATCGGAAATTACCGTAGAAGATTCAGTATAAACCAGATATCCTGAAACAAGAATGGCAAAAACGATCAGAGCCACAAAGAAAATCCCAAATCGAATGACAAAAGAATTCCAGAATTTCACTTTACCGTATTGCATCAATAGTGATTTGAAGGATGGTACAGTGAAAGTAGAAAAAATGATTGATAATATGATCTATTTGGTCACAATATCAATACTATGAAATTTTCAGAGAAGTCATACTTATGGATCCTCCTACCAGTTTATCATTAAAAAGGTTAAGGGATTCTCCTTTTTGTTGTAATCCTAAAGTGTATATCAATGGTAAAAAATGGTCAGGAGTTGGTATTGCTAATTGTACGGCACTATTTTGCTCCCGATAATTTACTAATGATTGGTAATCTCCATCTAGCAGTAGCTGGTTAAATTTTTGATGCGCTTCAATTGCCCAGTCATATCCATAATCTACTTTGTTGAGGTTGTGAAAATCGATCAATCTCAAATTGTGAATGATATTTCCACTACCGATAATTAAAACGCCCTTATTTCTGAGAGACCTTAACTGTCCAGCTAACTCATAATGATAACTTGCAGGTTTGGAATAGTCAATGCTCAATTGAATTACAGGAATATTTGCTTCAGGGTAGAGATGCTTGATCACACTCCATGCACCATGATCCAGGCCCCATTTGTCATCCAGTTCCACTTCGGTAGGCTGAAGAAGTTTTTGAGTCTCTTTTGCCAATTCGGGGTTGCCTTTTGTAGGATACTGAACATCAAACAATGCTTTTGGGAAACCACCGAAATCATGAATGGTTCGGGGTATTTCCATAGCGGTGATTTTGGTTCCTTTGATATACCAATGGGCAGATACACACAAAATAGCATTTGGTGTTGGTATTGATTTGGCTGCATTTCGAAACCCATTTACAAATTCATTTTCCTCTATGGCATTCATTGGGCTGCCATGCCCTAAAAACAACACAGGCATTTTCACTGATTTTGAAAATGAATCGGATACTTTATTTAAGTCGCTTAATGTATTCATACTTCCGGTAAAGGGTGTTAAGCCCAGTATTTTTAAAAATGTTTTTCGCTCCATAATTGTGTTAAACAAATGAGCCTTCCACTAAATGTAAATACAGTAACTCAAATTCAGGAATTTGGGTTACTGTATATAGTATTTTAAAGCGAAACGTGATTCTGATAACTTCAATTTGAAAAATAAAAAAAACGGAGAAGTTTCCCTCTTCGGTTTCATTTTATCAGGAAAGAGAGTACGTCTTAGATTGAGATCTGAAATTGCATAACTACCATGCCTTTTCTTTTACCGCCAGTATATTCATTGGCATTGGTTTGAAAGAATACCGGGCGACTCTGGTAATTGGCTGAAATTTTATACCTGTGTCCTTCAATCAGCCAATTGACACCAAAATCATACATCACCATAGCATCTTCAAACAATTCGAAATCAGAATATTGAAGAGATGCAAAGGGTTGAAGTGTTCCGGAATTACCTAGTAAATCTTTTGGAAACAAATATCCAACTTGACTGAAGATGGTATTACCCGTGCCAATCATAGGAAAGGCACTTCCTGCACCATTGAAGCTCCCTGCTCCATTTGTGCTATTGGCAGGGTTCATTGCGCCCACATTTCTTACGTAGTTTTTGCCGTAATCATTGTTACTGAATGCTACATAGGCAGTGACGGCATTACCCTTAGATTCATCTATTGGCATATCGTAGAACATGTCAATGGTAAATAATTTTAAATTAGTACGGACTATGTTTGTTACATTTTCCAAGTGCCATAGGGCATCAGGCTGAAACATGAAGCCTATACCTATATTGAAAATACTTTTTTTACCCAGATATGACCCTACTGCATATGGTGTTAGATTGGACTCTTCATCTTTAAACTGATATTTGAAATAGCCATGCCATTGCGCTTTTGCAGGTTCAGAGGAAAAGAGCGAATTTTCAGAAATGGTAGCATCCTGGGCACTTGATCTTTGCACAGACATAGGAGTAGAAACAGCCAAACGGTAATCCAATTTTGCAATTTGACCTTTGGCATAAATACTGAATTTTCGCACAAACTGATCGGTAATATCATTGGTAGCTTGTTGATACAGTGGAGCATCCAGAGATAAAATAGACCCTATAGAAGGGGAAGAATAACGGGAAACACCATTCCATCCTGTCAATCCACCTCCAATGGATAAATACTTGTCTGCTACTTTATATTCGCTTATGGCATCAAGAAAAAATAAACCTTGTTTTCTTGGAGATATATAATTGAGGTTGTTTTGGCCAAATTGAGTATAGACAAACACTTTATCAGAGAGTTGCCCGAATACCTGTATCCTCGTTCTTCTCAGTCCAATATCAAAAGTGCTGCTTTTTGGGGTATCGAAAACGGTAGTACCCGGGTTGCTCTGATTGTACCGTACCCAGACCTGATTTAAGAATGTGAATTTAACATAGTGTTGCCCATCTTCGCTTAAAGAAAACTTCAATTCCTTATTGGATTGAGCATGCAATGCAAATGGGAATAACAGACATACGATTAGAATTTTTTTTAAAACATTCATTCTCAATATTTTTTGTAAGTTAGAAATTGCTCTGATGGTGTCATTTCTTGCAAAAAAAGCAATTATTAGAGTTTTGTACAGAGATTTCTGAAAAAGCTTTTGTAGTGCCGCAAATTGATTGTGTTAGTTTTGATTCCAACACTTACAATTTAACAGACAGAACATCAGGAGTTACCACTTTTGGCAAAACGGGCTTATTTATCAAAACACATTTTAACTTGGATTTAATGATGAGTAGTCTATCTGATTAAAGATTATTGATAGGTGTTACTTTCAAGAAAACTGCATACATACTCTTTTACTCCTTCTTCCAATTTATGAAATTCTTTGTCATAGCCAATACTCCTTAGTTTGGACATGTTGGCTTCAGTGAAGTATTGGTATTTGTCCCGGATATCCTCGGGAGTATCTATAAATCCAATTTTTTCTGTAGTGTTGAGTGCAGAAAATACTGCTTTGACTAAGTCCAGAAATGTTCTGGCCTGCCCACTGCCTACATTATAAAGACCACTGTTTTTTCTGTGGTGCATCAGCCAGTAGCAGATATTTACTACATCATCTACATAAATGAAATCCCTCATTTGTTGCCCGTCCTTAAAGTCTGGATTGTGAGAACGGAAAAGCTTCATTCCTCCGGTTTTCTTTATTTGATTGTAGGCATGATAGACAACTGAAGCCATTCTTCCCTTATGGTATTCATTTGGCCCATATACATTGAAAAATTTAAGTCCAGCCCAGAAGAAAGGCTTTTTGTCTTGTTTTACAGCCCATTTGTCAAAATCATTTTTTGAATCTCCGTAGGGATTAAGTGGTTTCAGATCAAAAATCACTTCTTCATTGTCGTCATAACCCTTGTCGCCAATACCATAAGTAGCAGCAGAGGATGCATAAACAAGTGGAATCTGGTATTCAATGCATTTCAGCCATACCATTTTGGAATAGCTGGTGTTGAGTTTATCTAAAAGGTCTCTATCAAATTCAGTGGTATCAGTACGTGCCCCCAGGTGGAATATAAATTCTACTTCATGTTGGTTTTGGTCTAACCAGGACTCAAATTTCTCTCTATCTATTTTTTTCTGAACCTTTTTACCTTCCAGGTTTTTGTTTTTCTCAGGGGTATCAAATTTATCAACGGCAATTATTGAATTGAAATTTTCTTCATTAAGTTTTGAAATCAAACAACTTCCAATAAAGCCGGCGGCACCTGTTACTACAATCATATTCTTCAATTTTGTTCAAATTTATATGTAATCAATCAACCTTCATAGAATATAGAGAGTCAATTGTGAATTTGCCTATCTCATGAGTTATTATATTTGCATAAAATTCAACAGATGGTATTTGTAAGTAGAAGAGAGCATTTCAACGCTGCACACAGGCTTTATAACCCACAGTGGTCGGATCAGAAAAACGAAGAGGTTTTTGGTCGATGTGCTAATGTAAACTGGCATGGACATAATTTTGAATTGATTGTCACTGTAAAGGGGAATCCTGATCCGGATACTGGTTTTGTTTTTGATATGAAGAAAATGGGTGACCTGGTAAAGGAATTTATTATTGAAAAAGTAGATCATAAAAACCTCAATGTTGATGTGCCTTTTATGGAAGGTAAGTTGGCTAGTTGTGAGAATTTAATCATAGAGTTTTGGAAGATTTTAGCACCTAAAATCAAAGAAGTACGCCCTGACTCTGCTTTGCATTCCCTTAAGCTATATGAAACTCCGAATAACTTTGTAGAATATTTTGGGTAAGGCATTTGTAATATGAAATACTACCTAATAGCAGGCGAACGCTCGGGGGATCTTCATGGATCCAATCTGATAAAAAGTTTAAAAAAATTGGACTTCAATGCTGAATTTAAAGGGATTGGCGGAGATCAGATGAAAGAATCCGGAATGGATGTGAAAATTCCATATACCAAAATGGCCTTCATGGGATTTTGGGAAGTACTGGTCAACTTACGTACGATCACAAAGTACCTGAAGTCAACAAAATCAGACATTGTTGAATATAATCCTGATGTTGTTATTTTGATAGACTACCCAGGTTTCAATATGCGTGTAGCCAAGTTTGTGCATGCAGCCGGATTCAAGGTTTACTATTATATTTCACCTAAAATATGGGCTTGGAATACAAAAAGAGCTTATAAGATAAAGAAATGGGTGAACAAGATGTTTACTATTCTTCCTTTTGAAACAGCTTTTTACAAAAACTTTGGGATTGAAGTGGATTATGTCGGAAATCCGGTTATGGATGCTGTTAAAAATTATAATTTCGATCTTGACTTTACTGTTAAAAATGGAATTGATCCATCTAAGACCATATCAGTATTGCCCGGTAGCAGGTGGCAGGAAGTACAGTCTTTTATGGTACAGATTGTAGCTATAGCCAAAGTTTTGCCTGAGTATGATTTCACAGTTTCCAGAGTGGATAATTTACCTGAGGAACTTTATACACCTGTTTATGGGATTGACAACATCAAACTAATAGTCGGAAATACATATGACTTGGTTAAAAATAGTAAAGCTTCCATCGTTACTTCAGGTACCGCTACTTTGGAAACGGCCGTTTTGAATGTTCCAGAAGTGGTGTGCTACAAGACAAGTCCTGTTTCTTATTTTATAGCAAAAAGGTTAATAAAAGTTCCCTATATTTCTTTGGTTAACCTCATAATGGATCGGGAAATTGTGAAGGAGCTTATTCAGGATGATTTGAATACCTCAAATCTTAAGGCTGAATTAGAACGAATTATTTCCAACTCCACAGTAAGGTCTAAAATGCTGTTTGAGTACGATGAATTGCGAAGTGCGCTTGGAAACGAAGAGGTATCTGCTTTGGCAGCTGGTAAGATGTATGCTTACCTGACTGCCAGGGCAGATAAAACTTAGTTGCCTGATTCTGTTTCGATTTCAGGTGTTGTGTCCTGAGATTCCTGTTTATTGCTTTTGGCTTTCTTAACTTTATCTTTTCTGCCAAATAAGAAGTTAATTCCAAACCTCACATCGGAAGATTGCCAACTGGTAGCATCTGCATACCCGATGAAATCGTCAACCATAGTGTAAAGTTGGAAAAATCCGAACCGGGCGGCAAAACCACCACCAATTACAGGAGATTGATGAGGCTTTTTGGCAATAGTTGTTGATAAGGTCAGGATTTTCCCAAATTGGTGTGTATAACCTATTCCGAAAGCAGTATTAGGTTTTCCTAGAATGAAATTATTAGAAATAGTAGCAGACACCATACCTCTGGGAAACACTTGATAGGTGCCTCCGATAAAAGTTCTGGTGCTCAACTTTGAGGAATATGAATCAGAAGTTTCTACTTGGTCAAACTTATTTTTGAGAGAATCTTCTAAGGCATCAGTTACATCATTGTCATCTAGTAGCTTCAGATCAAGCCCACCGAAATCTATTTCAGTGTTATTAGCAGTATAATTTACTACTTCTTCTTTCCAGGTAATACCTCCAATATCGTTTATAGCGAATGAAAGGTTGATTTTGTCATTTAATTCAAGTTCTCCACCTAAATCAAAACCAAGTCCTTTGTTTGAATTGCCCATGATGTAAGTATCAATATCATCTTCATCTACTTCTAATCCAGCTGTATGAATTACAGGAGCATCGACTGCTATGTTGAGGTGGTAGTTGTCTTCTTGTGTGTCTATACTTACAGAAAAGTCATCTGCTGTTTTAATGTTGCTGATGCCTTGTAGCAGTTTTATGCGAGCACCTACTCTCAGTTTCCTAGATCCCAATACTTCCAATTGATGCGCATACCCAACTCCTATTTCTCTGAAATAGGTAGCGTTAACTTTGGCTTCATCTTCTATCAATTTTTTACCAACATAATCTCCACTTCCTCTCCATGCATATTCCAGCAAGTTTACGGGATAAGACATTCCTGCAAAGGCTCTTTCATTGGCGAAGAATGTAATGGCTCCATAATCTTTTAATCTAACACCAACCTGTAGTAATGAAATAGTAGTACTGAAATTCAGGTTGTTGCCTTTCTTTAATTTTGACAGCAAGTTGTCAATATCCAGTTTGACGGAATCTTCCCCAGGTACGTCAACAATCACATCATTATAGGAAAAACTGTTGTTTAGGCTAAGGTTGATGCCTGATATAGCAGGTAAAGAAACATACACCTTGGAATCCGGAAAAAACGAAGGATTCAGATGATTGGCTTGAGGAGTGGCCTTTCCCATGTGGTAAAAGGTCAGGTCGTTTTGTGCTTTGGTAGTAAATGCCAGTAACACTGTAATGAACAATACTATATATATTTTCATTTGTTTATTTTTTTATTGGGGGAATTCTAATTGTTTAGATTTTGAATTCACTTAGGTTGATCAATCGTTTAAGTCAATAGTAGTGGTGATTTCACCTGAAAGGGACAAATCAAACGTGAGTTGATAGTCTGAAAATATTTTCACGAATGTGTCATTTTCAGCATCAAATGAAGAAGCATGTACGACAGCCAGTATTTTACTGCCGTTGATGAAAGCATCGATACCTTCTCTTGACAAGGTAATGTCTGTAGTACTTTGAGCTGGTGTACTCACCCTGCCATCGGCATCTACAACCGGAGATTTTAATACTATCTGATTAAGGATTTCATGAAGTAATGTTCCATTGGTATCCAAAATTTGTAAATCTACAGATCCGTTTAATGGCAATTCGTTGGTGGATATTACCCGAATGGTTAAAGATTCAGCATCATCCAAATCGATATCATCTATATCAAAATCTATTTCTGTACTAAAGTCCTGCATTTTTACATCCAATGGAATTTCAACAGTAGCAGCTACTTCAATGGAACTCTGATCTATGAGGAAATTATTGAAAAGTGGTCCCGGAGACCCGTCAGGGTTAGTTGTTCCATTGATTGGCACACTGATATTGGTAGGTGTCATGTTTAACAAATCCTGAATATTGCTATTGGCTCTTGATATTTCTATTTGGGTGTTTGCTGTTTCACCTGCTTTGGTAGGAGCGTTGATCTCAATGCCGTCATCAACTATTGACCCTTGCAGTACAACAGAGTTACCATTGTTGTCACGGGCAGTCATGCCTGAAAGATCAAGCTTAATAGGAATACCATACTCATTGGTAATTTCAAACTTAACTTTAGGGTCGTTTAATGCAAGACCAGTACTGCTAAAGTCTTCAAAAAAATCAAGGTCTATAGATTGATTTTGAAGAGTGACCTCTGTCAGGCCAAAATCACCGAATATTTGCGATATTTCTATTTCTGAAATTACTATTTTGATGTCTAAATTGTCAGACGCTTTGGTTCTTGCTCCTACGGGAATATTAATATTACCTTCTAATACAAATTCAAACTCATTTTTACCATTGTTGCTGTTCAATACTGTTTTGAAGTTGGATAACGAGGTTTGATTCAGATCAGTAATATTTTCTCTAACAGTTGAAGAAATACTAAAATCATCTACACTGTTAATATTTTTAGTGCCTACTGTTGTAGCGATATAGTCAACAGTCCCTTCAAAGGTTGATGTCACTTCTATTGAAAGCATACCTGAGAGGTAAAAGAGTGAATCGATTAAATCTCCACCGGTTTCTTCAGGAAACTCCAGTGTGAAGGTGGTTTTAGGTATTGGTATTGTAGTTGATACGGGACTGGGCTCTGAGTCAATTAACCCAAGGTTGTAATTGATGTTGTTCTCAATACGACCAAAGCTAACAAAGTCTGAAGAAATCTGGAATGATGAATTGTCTCGGTAAATAATACTCAATGAAAGGTCATCCTTTTCATTTATTTCAACTTCCTGATCATCAATATCTTCAATGAGTTCTTTCACAGTGTATGAAGCACTTCCAATTGGTATAGCTACACTTGGTGAATAGGTAAGGTCTTTAAGGTTGTCAATTTCTAAATCTCCCAAATTACACCCATATAGAAATAGGGTAAGAATGGTTAGTTGGATAAGTTTCCGCATACTAAATTATTTTAGTGACACATAGATAGGCAGGTTATTCCATCAATTTGAATGAAGCAAGATGCCGGTTTTTTGAAATCAAAAAAATCAGTTAATTATTTATCTTTTTTGATTTCAAAAAAAGATTTTAGACTGACTATTGCGCACATTGTTGGGGTAAATGCTGATAAATTTAATGTAATTATTGGGAATGGAATGACTCTAAACTATAATTATTTTATTCTGGATGTTTCGTAAGAAATATAGGTACGGTTAAACCTGTGGATGCAAATGGGGATATTAATTATTTGACTTTACTGAGAAAATCAATTTGCTAGAATTATCGCCATTCCAGGTATATATTTTTTTGATGCCACTTAAGATATTATTGTTCTACTTCAACTATCATTTCAATCTCTACTGCAATATTTCCGGGTAGTGAACCCATACCAACGGCAGCTCGGGCGTGTTTGCCTTTGTCACCAAAAACTTCAACCATTAAATCTGAGTAGCCATTGACAACTTTTGGGTGCTCGGTAAAATCCGGTGCAGCGTTTACCATTCCCAATACTTTTACTATCTTTTTCACTTTATTTAGGTTACCCAATTCTGCTTTTAATACAGAGAGTTGATTTATAGCTGTGATACGAGCAGCTTCATAGCCTTGTTCTATGCTTAAATCTGCTCCTACTTTTCCTGTGATGTTTTCACCATTTTGCTGAAGTGGCCCTTTGCCAGCCATAAAAATAAGATTACCCACTCTAACGGCATTCACGTAATTGGCTACTGGTGCAGAAGGGTCACTGAGTTCTATTCCTAGTATTTTCAGTTTTGCTTCAGGGTCGTAATCTGAAAAAGACTCTTCTGTAACTGTAGGTTTGTTTTCATCTTTTTGAATTGAAGAACAGGAAACGATATATAAGGATAGAAATAAAACGCCTGGGATTTTGTTTTTCATTGTCAAATAAATTGGTCGAGGTGACAGTTTTTTACTTATTTAATAGCACAAAGTTGGTGTTTTCTCTATTAGAAGAAACCCCTGACCTTGTGCTATTTTTTTCAGTCTATGGATTGAACTATGCATTGGCCAATATTTCTGCCACTCTTTTGGCCACTATTCTTTCTTGCCCTGGCTCCATCATCCAGGTAGTTATTCCTATGTGGTCACTTCCGCCTACTGTTTCAATTGAGGGGTGTCCATCTTTTAGTTTTTTGCGTGCATCATTTGCACTGATCTTAACTATATTCTCATCCCATTTGATTCTTAAAGAGGGCACATGATTGGCATATGGAGGCACATATATTTCAGTCTCAACACCTTTAACCGACTTTGCACTGTCGCTGATAAGTTTGATTTGAGCTTCCCACATTTTCCATTCTTTATCATGGTCTTTTGCCAGATACATTTCAAGAGCCACCAACATTCCCAGTACTTCTTCTTTATTTACTTTCATGCCTCTTCCGATGGTGGTGCCACGTGGTGGAGTATGCAATCTTGCTGCTTCGATGTATTTTCTTTTACCCAAAAGCAACCCGGCACTTTGTGGTCCCCTGATTCCTTTTCCTCCGGAAAAAGCAACCAGGTCAAATCCCATTTTTGTGAATTTGAAAAGATTTTCAACCGGAGGAACATCTGCAGCACAGTCAATGAATGTGGGAATACCATGTTTTTTGCCCAATGCTATAAATTCTTCGTGTTTAATCTCACCATTGTCTGTGTTTGCATTAAGAAACCACAGCATAGCTGTTTTATCATTGATTGCTTTTTCCAGCGCTTTGGTATTTTTTACACTAATAATTTTGGCTCCTGCATTTAACAATGCATGTGTATATCCTATGCTGTGTCCGTCTTGAATAATAACTTCATGTTTCAAACCAGTCACATCTGGAAGCTGAGCCACCTTTTGATTATCCATTCCGGCAATCACACCTGCAACTCCTATAGTCATTGCCCCGAATGCTCCGGAAGATACTGTTGCATATTCGCATTCGAGCAGGGAAGCAATGCGCTCTCCAACCTTGTCATGTAATTCATCAAGGTTAACGTATTCCGTAGCACCATAAGTAATGGCTGATGTTACTTCATCTCTCATAAGAGACCCAGTCATTGAAGTATAAGTACCGGCAGCATTAATGAAGGTTCTTAAACCTAATTCTTTGAAGAAATCTCTTGATGTTGTTTTGGCTACCGTTTCACCCGCCAATTGAGTTGTGATGAGCCCACTGCCCATCAGTCCACCTAAAACAGGAAGACTCGACATTCTTTTTAATAATTTTCTTCTACTAAGCATGTTTTTATGTTCTGTTTTTTTTAATCCAAAGCTGCTATGCAGTCGATTTCTACCAGTGAATCCCCTGGTACACCACCATATGTAGCCACTGTAGTTCTAACAGGTGGGTTCATGCCGAATCTTCCACGATATACTTCATTCATGTCTTTGTAATCATTAAGATCGTTGAGATACACATTTACTTTCAAAACTTTCTCCATTGAGGAGCCATTTTTCTTCAGTTCTCTTTCGAGTTCGTCTAGTACTTCTTTGGTGTGTACTTTAATATCACCTTCTTTGTGGTAGCCTTTCCCGGCAATGTAAAGTGTGTTTCCATGCTTCACTGCTCCTGAGAATAGGGGCATATTGTTATCCTGAACTATTTCTCCAACAACTTCTTTCGTAGTGCTTTCTTTGCTTATAGCATTTGCAGTACCAACACCAAAAATTGCTGCTAGTGATAACCCTATTTTTTTGAATGACGACCTTCTGCTTGTTTTGTTTTCCATTTTCGAAATTGTTTAATGATTGATTATTTAAATAAGTTATAATTATTATTGGCAATACTTTACCACATTCTTTTTTTCAATAGTTCTTTTATTTGTTCTTTGGGTACAGGCAATTCATCCATATGGTCTTTTAGCCATTTGGAAAAATCTTTTTCTATTTCTTCAGACCACTTGTTGTCGATTTGTCCCGGAGTGTATTTTCCTTCTTTCAATCTGGTAATACCAAATAAATCTCTAAGCCTAACAACTTCCGACGTAACTACAACTTTCTCTGCGAGATGGGCGGGGATAAACATTATTCCTTCTTTTTTAGCCAGCACAATATCTCCGGGTAATACTGTGGCAGCCCCAATCCTTATAGGTGAATTGATGCTCAGGAGCATTACTTCGGTGAGGTATGACGGGTGCCAGCCTCTAACGAATGCATTGAACCCTTCGATTTCAGATAGTCCTTCCATATCTCTGCTGGAAGCATTAAACACTACACCAGTTTTGGATTTTGCATATATAGAATTGCCGAGATTGTCACCTATTAGCGTACCATCTACTATTTTACCAAAGCCGTCAGCTACATATACATCTCCCTCGTTCAGCATGTCAATAGGCCAGGAGTTGGTGTTTCCAATCCTGCCGTCTTCACTACCTTTTTTCTTGATTTGATCAGATACATCAGGTCGGTTGGGCATATACTGTACCGTAAGGGCACGACCGACCACAGGTATGTTATCGTGTAGTGGTTGCCATCCTCCTTCAAATTGATTGTGGTATCCTTCATTTCTCAATACACCCCATGCTTCTTCTATGGTCACACTTTTTATCCTTTCTAAAATATCATCAGCTACTTTTGGCCTGCCGTCAGAAAACCTTTCGCCTGTCCATTGGGGTGTTAGGAATATAATTTGCTCTTTGGTGGTGGTTTGGGCAAAGGATGGAATGAGAAAAGAGGAAAATAACCCTGCCAGCAACATAATTTTTAATGATTTCATAATTTTTATTTTAATCAACTAATGATTTTTTGTTTGAGTCATCACTATCAGATGTCTCTTGATTTTTGTTTCTCCACCATGTGGCCAAGGAAGAACCAGAGATATTCATCCAAGGACCGAAAATTGCTGGAGCAAGTCCAATTGTTGAAACTTTTCCCATTTCAAGGGCTATTCCAGAGGCTAATCCCCCGTTCTGCATTCCAACCTCAATGGCTATTGTTCTGCAATCTTGTTCACTCATTTTCAATAAACGTGATGCCCAATACCCTAGAAAATACCCTGCAGTATTGTGTATGATGGCAGCTGCGATCAGCAGAAGCCCAATAGAAAGCAGGCTGTCTCTTCCGGCCGCAGTAATAATTGTAATAATAAAGGCAATGCCTACCATGGATATAATAGGCATGACTTTGTCCAGCCAATTGGCTTTCCCATGAAAAAACTTATTAAAGATCAATCCTGCTATTATCGGTAGGATGACTATTTTGATTATACTCAACATCATTGACCAGAAATCTATTGGAACAAATTGTCCTGCGAATATCTTCATTAGCAGTGGTGTCATTATTGGAGCCAAGACGGTAGAAACAGCTGTGAGTGTTACAGAAAGAGCAAGGTTGGCTTTGGCCAGATATGCCATAACATTGGACGCCAAGCCACTGGGGGATGAACCTATCAATATGATACCAGCTGCTATTTCTGCCGGAAAACGGAATAGCGTTGCAATACAAAAACCTAAAATTGGCATTATGGTAAATTGGCATAATACTCCTACCAAAACACCTTTTGGCATTTTGATCACCCCAGAAAAGTCTTTGATGCTCATGGCTGTTCCCATTCCAAACATTATGAGCTGTAGCAGTGGAACAATAAGAGTTTTTAATTTAAAATCGCCAATGGTTTGAAAATACACAGGGTAATACATTGAGACCGTGACGGCAGCAAAAATCAGTATCGTGAATGAAAAACCTTTGAAAGTCTGATGACCTCTAACGCCAAGAGCCAATAATATAAAAAAGAAAACCAAGAAGGGACCTGCAATAGATATGTGACCCATTGACAATACGACAATGGATGCAATGAGGCAAAGTACTGAACCAATAAGTGATATTTTATAATTTGTTTTCATTTTTCAATATACGGTTTTAGACAAGTAGTCCAATCTTTGAAATACAAATTGAATCAGATCTTTTTATTATAAGGTATGTCAGTTTGCTCATTACTTTTCATTCCACAAGGGCTTGGAAATGCCACTCAAGTCCCAAACGACACTGCCTTCCCTTAAGGTAAGTTCACACTCCAGCTTTTGCTTGCCTTCCATCTTTTTTCCTTTTGTATCAATAAATCCAAAATCTCCTTTTCTAATATTCATGATAGTGACATCCGCAACAGCACCAACCGATAAATGACCCAAGTCTGTGCGCTTTATGTATTGTGCAGGGCTCCAGGTGACACTTGTTATCACGTCTTCTATTGGCATATCCATATTTATGAATTTAGACATGATGTTCATCAGGTCTTTCATTCCTCCATTCATACTGCCTGTATGTAAATCTGTACTCAATGAATTGGGATAAAAACCTTGCTTCAAGGATGGTATAACCTGTTCAAATAAGAAACTCCCACCTCCATGTCCTACATCAAATATGATCCCTTTTTTCTGAGCTTCAATGACGTAAGGCCTCACTTTACCTTGTTCATCAACCACTGGTGTTCTGCCTCCTACGTGTGCATAGGCATGAGTGAATATATCACCAGGTCTTAATTTCTCCAGTAACAGGGTTTCCAGAGATAATTCAGGGTTACTTCCTCCAAAATCTATCATTACAGGTATATCCGCAAGTTTTCCTGCTTCGACGGCTCTTTCAGTGGGAGCCCACAATGGGCCATTGAAGTGTGCCAGTTTCACTCCTACCACTACACCGGGATTTTGCTTTGCGACGATGGAAGTCAATTTGGCATCCATATCTTCAACATTTTGTTCTATTGCCCCGCCTTTCATTCCCGAGCCAACTATATTCAAAAAAGCCAACACCCGGGTTTTTGACTGGCCGATTGTCTGTTCCTTAAAGACATCAAAGTTTCTCCATCCTGCACCACCTGCATCCACTACAGTAGTCACCCCACTTCTAAATGTAAAACCATCAGGAGGAACACTAGAAAAGCTGTTGCTTAAGTATGCATGTGGCTCTGTGCCAAAAAAGTTGTGCGTATGGATGTCAATAAGCCCCGGCGTTACTAGGAAACCCCTGGCATCTACTACGGTCTTGGCCTGATTTTCAGAAATGTCTTTGGCAATTTTGGCTATTTTTCCGTCTGAAATGGCAACATCCATTGTTTCGTTTATAGAATTGCGAGGATCAATTACCTTTCCACCTTTAATGAGCAGGTCAAAATTCTGAGCGGGTGACATTGTAGAACAAAGAAGCATTAAGATTGTTCCAAAGAAGATATTACGTGTACAAGGATTCATAATATAACTGACTAAATTGGTTGAAAAGAACCTCTTACTTTAAATCTATTCAAGAATGAAAATAAAATATTCATAAACTATTTCTTGTGTTTTCAACTTCGCTGCAATGACCTCCGAAGTTTTAATTTGATATATGATGAAACTTTAGCAATTTTCTCATTTTTAAAAAGTTATGTTGTGGCATTACCGTATTATAGGTTTTTCTTTTACTTCTTGCCCTCCATACTTCTCAATACTGTTCCTTATAAGTCTTTTCGTCACCAATCTGTTCCACCAAAAGTGGGAATCTTCCTGAAGTCCCATCGCCATCACTTTGATAGCAAACACTGTAATAGATTTTCTGTTCTTTTAATATATCCTTGTTTAATAGATTGTCTTTGATTTCGTCAGGTGTTTTCATATGAGAAAGAGCTTTTCTTCTTTTTATTTTGGCTAACTGTTCTAGGCTGAACATAATGAGTAAGTGTCGCACAGGTTGGTATGTTGAGCAAAATCCTTTTTGAGCGAACCTGAATCCCCATTAACATAAATTAATTTTAACCTGAAAAGTATGATATCACCAACATGAGAATCTTTTTCACTTAGCCGGATGATATTTGCCGAATTGGCTGATTTACTAAATATAGTACCATATCTTATTGAAAAGTACTATTGACTTAGGTTTAAATTTACTTTTCCCTAATGGGTAGTAGGATTATGAATTTGTGAATTATTATTTACTGACATTAAGCAAAATCAAACAATGAAGCTTCTGGTTTATCATCTAAAGTAATTTTTTTCTTTGCTTCTTCTGCCAAGAAGCCACACGAGATTGGTCTTGCGTCAAAAAAATGGAAAGGTAAATCTATTTCGGATGGGAAGAGATGCCTACTCAAGTTGATGTTGATGAGTATGCAAATCAACTTTTATCTACCACAGGCATATTTGATAATTGCAATAGACAATTCTTAGCATTAAATGGGTAAGTAAAAGGATATGGTGGCAGTTTCATTACAAAAAAACATAATCCTATAAAACTTTCTCTGAACCCTTTTTCTCCGGAAAAGGCACGGGCAGAAACCCCAAATCCTGTGTAGCAGACCTAATGTCAGCTAAAAACTGGTCACCAGGATCTGATTTTTTTGTACGGTAGCCATCATCCACTTCAAGCCATAGCTCATGACCTTCAAAATTTATGTATTCTGAATGGCCTATCAAATATTTGATGTCATATTTGTCAGCGAGGTACTTGACCAACCAAATATTAGCTTCCAATTGTTTGGCAGTCAATGGGGTTTCTTTTGTACCGCCTACGTTTTCAATACCAATGGCACAGTGGTTCAACCCAATAACGTGCCTGGCCATAGTAGTCTCTGGCATCAATCTGTATATGCTACCATCCCTATCTACCATAAACTGGGAAGAAACATTAAGACCGCTTGCATTGGCAATTTCAGGACGCCAATTTGGTAATTTAGGGTCATTGAACGCATCGAATGATGCTTCTAATGTAGGGATAACTGTGTAATGCACAACCACCATTTGAGGAACAATAGTAGGCTCTGTTTGCTTTAGCCCATACCTTTTATACAAATAGTCAAGCGTAAGGTCTGTTCTCTCCTGTCCAAATTGAACAGGGCGATCTATTATCCTTTTACTACCACAAGAAAGCAAAGTCATGGTAAAAAAAACAAGGGTTAGGAAACTCTTCATCTTTGTCGGTATTTTCAGGAAAGATGCAACTTAATAAATAATGGTACATAAATATAATACTTTTTGCCATGATGGAAGACCTGTTGCGTTTCATGCCAACAACCCAATCTCTAGAAAGAAGTATTTTTTCAAAATAATAAGAGTATCTCCAGATACTACTACTGTTATGGTCAAACACCTGCGAAACCGAAACACCATTTGTTGGATTCGGTTGCCCAAAACATCCAATGGTAGAAGTACTTTTTCAACAGATATGGTACTATAGTTTGTAAGTACCACTGACCCACCGCAATTTCAGATGGTTGTGCATTTCACCTGGCTAAAAAGGCATATTGGATCAGCTGGCTTGTATTAGAATATATTAAGTTTAAAAAACCGATCAATGACCTTCAATTTTAGCTTTAGAACAGCCTTGTATTGTATGCTATTTATTGGGACACTTGCCCAATGTATTGAAAAACACCAATTGCCACCTGGAGACCCTGACAATGGGGGACTCGTCCTACCTGAAGGTTTTGAAGCAGTGGTGGTCGTAGATAGTTTGGGATCTGCCAGACATCTTGCTGTAAACAACAATGGCGATGTGTATGTAAAATTGCGCTTTCCAGATGTGCAAGGCGAAAATGTGGGCTTAAGAGACACTACAAATGATGGCAAAGCAGACATCATTGAGCGGTTTGGAGATTATGGAAAAGATGGCTCTTATGGTACTGGAATGCGCATTTATCAAGGTTATTTGTATTTTAGTACTGCTGGCAGGGTCATGAGGCATAAACTGGCGCCAGGCAAGTTGATACCAGAAGATGAAGCTGAAGTAATGCTGACTGATGACTATAGAAATTCAAAACATGGTGCCTCACATTATGCCAAACCAATCACATTCGACGATGAAGGGCATATGTACATACCTTTTGGCTCCCCAGGTGATGTTTGTCAATTGGAAAACAGAAAACCTGGTGCCCCTGGTCAAGACCCTTGCCCGCAATTGGAATGGCATGCGGGCATATGGCAATTCGATGCACACAAACCAAATCAACTACAGAAAGATGGATATAGGTATGCAACCGGAATAAGGAGCATAGTTGGTCTGGACTGGAATCACGCAGACAATACACTTTATGCCATGCAGCATGGAAGGGATGATCTCAACCGCAACTGGCCAGAATATTACACCCCATGGCAAAGTGCCCTTTTGCCATCAGAAGAATTTCTCCGGGTAAAAGATGGGTGCGATGCAGGTTGGCCGTATTACTATTATGACCACATGCAGGGAAAGAAACTACTGAATCCAGAATATGGTGGTGATGGACATAAAGAAGGTAACGGTGCTGATTATGAGCAACCAATTGTAGGGTTTCCAGGACACTGGGCACCAAATGACCTCCATTTTTATCAAGGTGAGCAATTCCCAGAACACTATAAGAACGGAGCTTTTATTGCCTTTCATGGTTCCACAATCCGGTCACCCTACTCCCAGTCCGGTTACTTTATTGGCTTTGTGCCTTTTGAAGGGTCAAAGCCCAAAAACTGGGAAGTTTTTGCAGATGGTTTCACGCAAGTTGAAAAAATCATCAACACAACAGATGCCGGGTATAGGCCAATGGGCATAGCCATGGGACCTGACGGATCATTATACATCAGTGAAAGTGAGCAAGGAAAAGTATGGCGCATTATGTATAAAGGGGACAAAAAGAACTTTGGCTCAAAACAATTAGCCAAAATGGAAGAGCGTAAAAAAGAACCACACATCAGGACTCCCGATGAAGTTCTTGATGACCTCACACAAGTTAGAATAGAAGCAGGTGAGAAAATTTACAACAAATATTGTGGATCATGCCATATGGCCGATGGCAATGGTGATGGAAGCAGGTTTCCACCAATCAACGGATCTGAGTGGGTATCAGGTGACCAAAAACAGTTGATTGATATTGTTTTGCAAGGTCTCCAAGGCCCGATATCGGTAAAAGGACAGTCTTACGACGCTGTGATGCCTCCTGTGGATTATTTAGACGATGAGGAAATAGCCCAAGTACTTACCTACATCCGCCAGAAATTTGGAAAAGGTGCACCCAGTGTAAATGCCTACTATGTTAAATGGGGACGCTATGCAGCCAGACGAGCAAAAAGGGAAAATGACCTTCAAAAAAAATAAAAGCAAGTTTTGCTGATTTATGTCAATATCCCAAGGATTGGATTGAGCATATTATTCCATCACAGAAATTTTCTGGTTCAAGAAAAAAACAGAGATTTTTGTTGTCAATGGGCAGGGGAAAGTATTTTGCCATTTCAATAAATTCCTAAATGAAACTTTCAATTACCCATACTATTTTCAAGCTTAGCTGCCGGGGGACTAAAAGACAACTCAACTGCAATAGTTTCCACAAGCACATTTGACCCTCTATAGATTTCAGAGAGGGGAGAAGAGGGGATTGTCGGTAAAATCAAACCTATGCTGCAAATGGATAACACATATTTTGACGAAAAAGAATAATAAGTTAAAAGCTGATTAAGCAGCTTTTAACTTATTTACTTTTGATTTTTCTAGTTTTTCCTCAGCGTATGCTTTAGTTATAACCAGTTTTTTTGTGGTAGTGTCTGATGGAAGCTCGAACATGGCATCAGTTACTATTGCTTCGCATATAGACCTTAGCCCTCTGGCACCAAGCTTAAATTCTACTGCTTTATCAACAATATAGTCCAGAGCAGTTTTTTTGAATTCTATTTCGATATCTTCCATTGCAAACAATTTAGTGTATTGTTTGACCAATGCATTTTTAGGCTCTGTTAATATTTGTTTCAGAGTAGATTTATCCAATGGGTTTAAATGAGTAAGCACTGGTAGTCTTCCAATGAGTTCTGGTATCAGTCCGAAGCTCTTTAAATCCTGTGCATTGATATATTGAAGCATGTTTTCTTCGTCCAGCCCCTTGTCATCTGTTTTGGCAGTAAATCCAATAGCTCTGGAGTTTAACCTATTCCCAATATTTCTGGTAATACCATCAAATGCACCCCCACATATAAACAGAATGTTTTCCGTATTGACAGAAATCATTTTTTGATCAGGATGCTTTCTGCCGCCTTGAGGAGGTACATTTACAGACGTACCTTCCAAAAGTTTCAATAAAGCTTGCTGAACGCCTTCACCACTTACATCTCTCGTGATAGAAGGATTGTCCGATTTTCTGGAGATTTTATCTAACTCATCAATATATACAATACCTCTTTCTGCAGCTTCTGTTTCGTAGTTTGCAGCCTGAAGTAGTCTTGTTAAGATGCTTTCAACATCTTCACCTACATAACCTGCCTCTGTCAGTACAGTGGCATCAGCAATGCAAAAAGGAACTTGCAATATTTTCGCTAATGTCCTGGCCAAATACGTTTTTCCTGTTCCTGTTTCTCCAACCATGATGATGTTTGATTTCTCAATAGTTACATCATCATCTTCGTCTTTCTGCATCAACCTTTTATAGTGGTTATATACAGCAACAGATATTACCTTTTTGGCTTCATCTTGTCCTATCACGTACTTGTCGAGATGATTTTTCATCTCGACTGGTTTAATTAGGTTGAATTTTGGAGAAGATATATTGTTTTTGGTTTTGGTTTCCTCACTCAATATTTGATTGGCCTGAGTAATACATTTATCACAAATGTGTGCATGTATTCCGGATATCATCAAATCAACATCTTTTTTATTTCTTCCGCAAAAAGAACAAGTTACTTGTGCCATAACGTATTATTATTTGTCCGCTTTCTTTTCTAAAACCTCATCTATCAGACCATATTTTTTAGCTTCGTCAGCCTTCATCCAATAGTCCCTATCAGAATCTCTTTCTATTTCGTCGTAAGTTTTTCCACTATGTTTTGCAAGAATGTCATACAAATCTTTCTTCAATGAAAGTGTTTGCTTTAATGAAATCTCCATATCGGAAGCTTGACCTTGCATGCCAGCCATAGGCTGGTGAATCATTATTCTTGCATGAGGTAATGCAGATCTTTTGTTGGCAGCACCTCCTGCAAGTAAAACAGCTCCCATAGAAGCAGCTAGTCCTGTGCAGATAGTATTGATATCAGGATTTACATATTGCATGGTGTCATAGATTCCCATACCTGCATAAACAGATCCACCAGGACTGTTTACATATAGCAAGATGTCCTTTTTGGCATCAACAGATTCTAAGAACAACAATTGTGCAGTAATAATGTTTGCAACGTTATCATCTACACCCATTCCGAGGAAAATTATCCTGTCCATGATCAATCTGGAGAAAACATCAATTTCTCTGAAGTTTGTTGGTCTCTCCTCTATAACTGCTCTTGTCATGTTTTCCACATGCCCTACATATTGGTCAAAAGTGTTACCATTTAAGTTTCGACCCTTTACCGCATAGTCTCTAAATTCTTTCTTATCAATCATTCTGCTTTTTTAAAATCGTACAAAAATAAAAAAAGTCCTTTTATTTTAAGGACTTTTATAAGACGAATATAATAAACTCTTTGTTAGCTTATTTAAGATTTTTTGTTGAATTCTTCAGGAGTAACTTCTTTGTCCTTAATAGTGATACTGCTTTTAATGAATTCCAGCACTTTATCATTATATACTTTTTCATGAAGCTTCATGTAATTGTTGCCGTCTTCTCCTTTTAAGTAATTGTCCACAAATGAGTCCAAACTACCTTCCAGTTGATCTGCCGGAAAGCCAGAAGCTGCAAACTGTTGTCTGATCATGTTTTTAGCTTCAAGGATCACATCTTCATGCGCAATTTTTATTTCATTGTCCTTTGATATTTTGTTTTTAATCAAAGACCATTTCAGGTCATTGGCATAGTGCTCATAATCCTTCTCAATATCTTCTTTAGATATCGTTTCTTTGTTCGATATTTCTATAAACCTTTTCAAAAAATTATCAGGGAGTTCCATTTTTGTTTTTTCAACAAACTCATCCTGAATTTTATAGTTGAGGTAGTTTTCTGATTCCTGATCGTAATTTTTCCCTACAACTTCTTTTATCTTTTTCTTAAATTCTTCTTCTGATTTTACAGCATCCTTGCCAAATGTTTTATCAAACAAGTCCTGATTCACCTCAGCACTCACTTTTCGGTTGATATTTTTTACTAAGAATTTAATATTCGCAGAGTCTTTTGATCCCGAAAATGACTCACGATAGCTTTCATCTTTCAATGTTTTGGCAGTATCAAATTCAATTGTGTCATCTTTTTTCTTTCCGATGAAATTTTTCAATTGTTTTTTATCCACCTGAGTCAAATCCAATTCGGCGGTTTTGTTCTCATCTTCATCATCGGTCACCAACTCTCCATATAGGATGTCGCCTTCTTCCGAAGTTTCAGGATTGGTCATTGTGCCAAATTGTTTCCTTAAGTTATCTATTGTTTCGTTGATAACTTTGTCATCGACTTTGATTTTAAAGTTTTCGATCTTGACCTTATTGTCAAGTTTTACTTCAAAATCGTTTGCCATACCTATTGAATATTCAAAATCGAATTCACTTTGACTATCCCAATCGATCTCGGCGGCTTTTTCAACATTAGGGAGAGGCTCTCCTAATATTTGAATGTCATTTTCCTTGATATAATCCATTACCTTGTGTGACAACATGTGATTTACCTCGTCAACAAGAATAGATTTTCCATACATTTTGTTTATTAGACTTCTAGGTACTTTACCTTGTCTAAAACCCTTAATGTTTGCTTTTTTACTGTATTCCTTAATTTTTTCTTCCACTTTAGGTTGATAGTCGTCTTGCTTTAGACTAACTTTAATTAAGGCTTCAGTATTGGAGATTTTATCTAGAACTATTTCCAATGTTCAAAAATGTTTTGTTTGATAATAAATTAAAAAACCCTCTAACCCGATTGTATTTCGCGAAAGAGGGTGCTTATTTTGTGCGGATGAAGGGACTCGAACCCCCATGCCTCGCGGCGCTAGATCCTAAGTCTAGTGCGTCTACCAATTTCGCCACATCCGCAGTTCGAATTTGGAGGTGCAAAGGTAGTAGTATTATTTAAATTACCAAGGTCTTTAGTTTAATTTGATTACTTTTTTAGTTTATGCAGGAAACGTTGATAATAGAGGAAGAACAGGAGAGAAAAGAGATTCTAAACAGGTATCGGAGACTATTGCGTCATTCCAAACCTTTTTTAAAAGATAATGATGCTAAACTCATCAAAAAAGCTTTTAATATTTCGAATGATGCACATAAAAATATGCGTCGTAAATCCGGCGAACCGTATATCTATCACCCTCTTGATGTTGCTCAGATATGCGTGTCGGAAATAGGTCTTGGCACTACATCTATTATCTCGGCATTATTACATGATGTGGTAGAAGATACTGATTGGGAAATTTATGATATTCGTCGGGAATTTGGAGATAAGGTAGCGGTTATCATTGATGGGCTTACAAAAATCTCCAGTATGCCGGGAGAGAGTGCATCGGAGCAGGCAGAAAATTTCAGGAAACTACTGCTCACTCTTGCTCAGGATACTCGTGTGATATTGATAAAACTGGCAGATCGCTTACACAACATGCGTACACTGGAGAGTATGCCAGAACACAAGCAATTGAAAATTGCTTCAGAAACGGCATATATTTATGCTCCCTTGGCTCATAGGTTAGGCCTGTACGCTATCAAGACTGAGCTGGAAGATTTGGCTTTAAAGTATCATGAACCTCAGACTTATGAGGAAATTACTTCTAAGATTGCTTCAACCAAAGATGCCAGAAATAGGTTCATTCGTAATTTTATCAAGCCCATAGAAGATGGTTTGAAATCTCAGGGACTGGATGTTGAAATAAAAGGAAGGCCAAAATCAGTTTATTCGATCTGGAATAAAATGAAAAAACAGGGAATTCCTTTTGAAGAGATATATGACCTTTTTGCCATTCGTATCATTATAGATACCGACCTGGAACATGAAAAGGCAGCCTGTTGGCAGGTATATTCCATCGTTACAGATTTTTATCAACCAAATCCTGATAGGTTAAGAGATTGGATTAGTATTCCTAAATCGAATGGATATGAGTCTCTGCATACTACAGTACTAACGGATAAAGGAAAGTGGGTCGAAGTGCAAATAAGAGCAAAGAGGATGGATGACATTGCTGAGAAAGGGTATGCAGCTCATTGGAAATACAAGGACAATTCTCCTAAGGAAAACGAGTCAACTCTTGATACCTGGATCAATAAAGTACGAGAGACTTTGGAGCAGAATGACATGTCAGCCATAGAGTTTGTTGACGACTTTCGATCCAATCTGTTCAATGATGAGGTGTATTCATTTACTCCAAAAGGAAAACTCATTACCCTGCCGAATGGATCTACCGCTTTGGATTTTGCTTTCGATATACATAGTGAAGTAGGTGCCCGATGCATAGGTGCTAAAATCAACAAGAAACTAGTTCCGCTAAACACCAAATTGAGCAATGGGGATCAGGTAGAAATATTGACATCCAATAAGCAAACACCTAAAGAAGACTGGCTCAAGTTTGTGTCAACTTCTAAGGCTAAATCCAAGATTAAGGATTTTCTCAAAGAGGATAAGAAAAAAGCAGCAAGCGAAGGAAAAGAAATTGTTATTCGCAAGTTGAGGCACATGAAATTGGAGTTGAATAATCAAACAATAAGCAAGTTGAATGCTTATTTTGGAACGAAAACGCCTTTGGATTTTTTCTATGCTGTGGGTAAAGGAAAGATAGATCCAAAAGAGATAAAAAAAATAAATGAAGTAAAAACTGAAACATTCAAAAGACTCAAAAACTTCATTGGGAGTAAAATTAAAGATAGAAAGGCGAAGGAAACTACTCCAGAAGAAAAGCATGACGTGCTGCTATTGGGTGATGATATGGACAAACTGGATTATAAGTTTGCCAATTGTTGTAAACCCATTCCGGGAGACGATGTATTTGGATTTGTTACCATCAATGATGGTATCAAAATCCATCGTAATTCTTGTCCCAATGCTAATGAACTTATGTCCAACTATGGTTACAGGGTAGTAAAAGCAAAATGGACTTCTCAGCAGGAAATTGCTTTTTTGGCAGGGTTGAAGGTTATTGGTACCGACCGGCTTGGAATGATCAGTGACATTACTAAGGTTATTTCAGGTGAGCTGAAAGTGAATATGCGCTCTTTAACGATTGAAACTGACAATGGTATTTTTGATGGAAATATTCAACTGTTTGTCAATGATACAGTTCATTTAAATACATTGATAAAAAAGCTGAAAAAAATCTCAGGAGTGGAAAGGATAACCAGATATGACCTGTTTGAGAAATAAATTTGTCGATTTAGCAAGCCTGGTGTTGGAAGTTGAGAATTGGAATTGAAAATGCCACTTTTAATTTTTCGCTAACAATACAAAGAGAGTCAACTTAATTCATGTAGTAACATTATTGCTTTACATCAGTTTTTCGATCTATATTTGCAATTGCATGTTCTTTTATTTGTTAAATTCAATGAATACTTTGAATTAGTAACCATAATTAATGTCTGTATCCGCCAAAATATTTGAAGAAGTAAAAAATATTTTTACTAAGTTTCTTGAAAACAAGAAATTGCGAAAAACGCCTGAGCGTTATGCAATATTAGAAGAGATATATAGTAGATCCGGGCATTTTGATGTGGAGTCTCTCTATATCAGCATGAAAAACAAGAATTATCGGGTGAGTAGAGCAACTGTGTATAATTCTCTCGATTTATTGGTGGAATGTGACCTGGTCACCAAACATCAGTTCGGACAAAACCTTGCTCAGTACGAAAAGTCTTTCGGATTCAAACAACATGACCATATTTTGATGGAAGAATCAGGAACAGTATTGGAATTTTGTGATCCAAGAATCCAAAATATTCAGAAAACTCTGGAAGAAATGTTTGACATAGACATCACTCACCACTCCCTTTATTTTTTTGCAAAAGAAAAGAAGAAAGAATTAAGTTAAGAACTTACAAATCAAATTGCTTTGAATCATCAAACATGGATTCTTATTATTTTAACAGTATAAACGTATGAATTTTAGTTTCAAAACCGAAAATAACATCATGATCATAAAGTTTTCAGGTGACCTTATAGGCGAAGAAAACGGACCGGAGATAATAGAAGCAGTCAATAATGAAATAATGAATGGTGTGAAGCTTTGCGCTGTGGATATTTCAGAAGTGCGCTATATCAATAGTAGCGGCATTGGGGTTTTGATCACTATTTTAACAAAATTCAGAAACAAGGATGGGGAAGTAGTACTAATCAATCCTTCTGATCACGTAAAAAAGTTATTAGTAATTACCAAGTTGAATGCCATTTTTACCATTGTACAAAGCATGGAAGAGGCGGTTAATGAATTGAAAAAGTAAAATTATGGCGGTAGATGTATTGCTCGGGCTCCAGTGGGGAGACGAAGGTAAGGGTAAGATTGTTGACGTACTTACTCCAAAATATGATGTAATAGCGAGGTTTCAGGGCGGTCCAAATGCAGGGCACACTTTGAAGTTTGAAGACACGAAACATGTTCTTCATCAGATTCCATCAGGTATTTTTCATAAAGACAAATTAAATGTTATTGGCAATGGTGTGGTGCTTGATCCTATTACATTTAAAAAAGAGATAGAAGCACTTAGAGTTTTGAGTGCCTTCAATATGGAATCATTGGTGGTTTCAAAAAAAGCACAGTTAATTATCCCAACCCACCGGTTGTTAGATGTAGCTTACGAAGAGTCTAAGGGAGCCAGGAAAATCGGTTCAACTCTAAAAGGAATCGGGCCTACTTATGAAGATAAGATATCAAGAAATGGGCTCAGGGCTGGAGATATTTTAAGCCCGGAATTTGATGAAAAATACAACAAACTAAAAAAGCGACACACAGACATATTAGATACCTATGGTTTTGCTTATGACCTGGAGCCTTTGGAAAAGGAATTTTATGAAGCAGTGAATTTTCTTAAGCAATTTTCCCTTGTTGACAGTGAATACTTGCTTAATAATAAGCTGGCAGAAGGAAAGACTATTCTTGCGGAAGGAGCTCAGGGGTCTCTGTTAGACATAGATTTTGGTAGCTATCCTTTTGTTACCAGTTCAAATACTACTACAGCAGCAGCTTGTACAGGTCTTGGTATTGCACCTAATAAAATAGGGGAGGTGTTCGGTATTTTTAAGGCATACTGTACCCGGGTAGGTAGTGGGCCTTTCCCGACTGAACTCTTCGATGAGACAGGAGAGTTGATGAGGAAGAACGGAGCTGAATTTGGCGCAACTACAGGTAGGCCTAGAAGATGTGGCTGGTTGGATTTGCCTGCTTTGAAATATGCCATCATGGTCTGTGGAGCAACAAAACTTTATATGATGAAGGCTGATGTCCTTTCAGGGTTTGAAGAAATAAAGGTTTGTATCCATTATAAAAATGCCGAAGGGGAGCTTCTTTCCAGTATTCCTTATGACTTGGGTGAGAATGGACTTACTCCCATTTACCAATCATTTGCAGGTTGGGAAGATGATCTTACTGAGATGACATCTTTTGACCAATTGCCGGGTCAACTAACAAGTTATATAGATTTTATTGAATCGGAAGTTGGAGTACCTATAGAAATCGTCTCTATCGGGCCTGATAGAAAGCAGACTCTTATCAAGTAGTTTTAAGAGTAGTTAGGATTTGTATATAGCCGGGTATTTTTCCGGCTATCGCTTTTCGCTGTTCATTATCAGAAGCCTCCATCACCCATATCTCTGGATCCTTTTTCCTTGTCTTTGGACTTTTGTTTCTTTTGGTTGATGCGGTAATTCAACGAAAGTTGGAGTTGGGTTCTTCGACGCTGATATACATTGTCTGAATAGAAGGTTTCACCAAAGTTGGTATATCTGTATTTGTTTGTATTGAAAACGTCCTGTACCGATGCTATCAGAGTACCCTTGGTGTTGAAAATGTCTTTGCTCACTCCTAAATCCAGGCTATAGATAGATTTCCTTGTTCCCTGAGTAGAGTTGGTTGGAGCGTAATATGAGAAATTGGCCTGAAAATCTATATTCTGTATTATCGTCATTTTGGATGTGGCCCGGCTTGTCCAGGTATAATTGTCGGCATGTAATTTTTCATCGCCTGACTGACCATCGGTTATGGATCTGTAAAAGTTGAAACTACCATTGACTTTCCACCAATCGAAGAGGTCTTTGTTGGCTGTGAATTCTAGTCCGTATGAGTTTCTGGTGGCCAGATTTTGATACTTTGCAGTGGTAATTCCGTTGTTATCTACCGTATAGATTCTGGACATCACTCCGGTGGTATTGTTGTAATATACTCCTGCAAAGAATGATGATGTTTTCCAGTTTTTCAGGTAGCCTACTTCGAAGGAGTTGGTATATTCCGGATTGAGGTCAGGATTTCCAACTCTAAAATTCCTCACATCACTAAAAGAACTAAAAGGGTTCAATGCCCTGAAATACGGGCGTTGTAACCTTCGACTATAACTCGCCTGCAGGCTTGTGATTTCGTCTAGCTGGTAGGTGAAATGAGAAGTAGGAAAGAAGCCGATATAATTTTTGTCATGTGTTTCTCCTGTAGTCAATAAATTCGTACTAATGTCACTCAATTCTGATCTCAGGCCAAGCTGGTAGGATACCTTGTCAAGCTTGTTACTCACTATGAAATAAAGAGCATGAATGGTTTCATCATAGAGAAAATCATTAGAAAAATTCTCCAGAGAATTCCAATCCTCTTCTTGCAATTCTTCAACGAGGTAATTGTTGGTCACTTTTCTGAAATTAGACTTAAAACCAACTTCTAATTTTCCTTCGGTTCTGATAGGATGAATATAATCTGCCTGAATAAGAAAATTGCGTTCACTTTCGCCATTGTCCACCCGTTGATCCAGGGTCTCGGTATTCAATGTTTGACTAATATCGTTGAGTTCGGTTTCTTCATTCCTCTGATATTGTGAGTAGAAATTCAGTGATTGTTCTTCATTGTCAAATTTCTTTTTATAGTTCAAAGAGTATTCCTGATTACTTCCCGGTTCTCTCTCATTGTCTTCACGGTAGGTGTTTTGAATGAAATTTCTACTGCCATCATAATCTCTGTAGTTGACAGTGGTCTTGTTTTTTTCATTTGAATCCCTTACGAAAAATGAGCCAGTCAAAGTGGTTTTTTCATTGAAGTAGTAGTCAACTCCGGCTCTGGCATTTTGAGAAACGCCACCACGTTTAAACAACCTGTCTGTATCGGTAAAATAGGTGGTGTCTTCTTTAAAAAACTTTTGTCTGTAAATGGCACTACCGGGAGCATTTTCATAGCCTACACCGTAATTGATAAAGTAATTGATTTTTTCTCTCCTAAAGTTCAGGTTCAAAGCGGCTCTATGGTTGTCCGGGTGTCCGGTACTTAAATCTACCGATCCGTTAAATCCTCTTTGACTGTCTTTCTTCAAGATGATATTGATAATGCCGGCAGTGCCCTGAGCATCATATCGAGCCGAAGGATTGGTGATCACTTCTATTCTTTCTATCATGTTTCCCTGAAGCATTCTTAGTGCCGCAGGATTATTGAGCCCTACCAGCCCGGAAGGTTTTCCATCTATCAATATGCTCACATTTTCATTTCCTCTCAAACTTACATTTCCTTCTATATCCACCACAACTGAAGGGATGTTGTTTAGTATATCAGCAGCATTTCTTCCTGCGTTTGTTATGTTTTTACCCACATTAAAAATCCTTTTGTCCAAAGCCAGTTGCAGGTTGTCTTGCTCTCCTGTTACTATCACCTCTTCCAATTGATTGGAATTAAGGCTCATGGTGATGTTCCCTACGTCGGTGAATTTAGCACCCTGTACAATTTGAATGTTTTTATATATCGGATTGTAGGAAATGAATTGAACATTTAATATAAGTTCTTTAGGCTCGGGTTCTGTCCTTAAAGTAAAAAAACCTTTTGGATCTGTAATACCTCCTGCAATCATAGATGAGTCTGCTCTCAACAAAGCAACAGTGGCATATTCCAATGGTTGGTTGTTCTCAGCATCTATTATTATTCCTTTTACTTCATAGTTTTTTCCTTGTCCTTGTACTTTAAAACCAATAAAAATTAAGGTAACGATTGCGATTAATATTTTTGATTGCACTTGTATGTGTTTTTTACTTGTTGAAAAATGATTACTCGTATTCACTGTAAAAGTATAATTGGAATTTGAAGTAAATTTGAAGCTGTCAGAGCTTTTGAAATTGAATTGAGATTTTATGTTCTTTTGCTTCTTGTTGAAAGTTGTAATTGATATCAAACCCGCTGATATCACATATTTTTTTCACAATGGATAACCCCAGTCCTAATGACTCGCTGCTTTGGTTGTTTTTCTTGAACCTGAAAAAATACTTTTCCGGCGACTCCACCGGTTTAATGCCTGTATTGGCTATAGAGAACCTCTTTTGATTCAATTCGATACGAATAGTTCCATTTGGAATATTGTGTTTAACGGCATTTTGAAGCAGATTGGAAAAAAGAATTTCTGCAAGCGTGGAATCCATATTGATCAATATGTCTGCCTCAATATCAGTTGTTACTTTTATTTCTTTCAACTCGGCTAATTCTATAAACTCTTTTACCATTTTATTGATGACACCTGAGATGTCTAATGGTTTCACATTGGCAAATTCAGCATTTTCTATTTTGGTTAAAAGCGAAATAGCCCGTTGTATTTTCGAGAGTTTTTGTATCGCTTTTTGAGCGGTTATCACCAGAGAAATTTGATTTTCAGGAAGGTTGGTTTCTTGAAGCAAAAGATCAAGTTTTCCATTGGCCACTGCCAGGGGGGTGCTGATTTCATGTGAAAGATTTTCGCCAAACTCTTTAAGGTTTTTATAATCATTGATCGCCTTGGTAGTCATTTGATTGATAAACTTATTCAGGTTTTTAAACTCATAAGTGGAGGAGACCGGGAGCTGAATAGGTTTGGAGCTTTGAATACTAAATTTTTTCATTTCTATGAGCGAGACATGAAATGCACTTAAGAGCCATTTGGATATGAAAAAACTAAGCACTAATGAAAACGCAACAAGTACTAAAAACAAGATAACCATAGATCGTGTGGCACTATTTTTTGTGTCTTCGGGTTCTATTACGGTCTCGTATATGGAAAAATGATAGGTAGTGTCCTGAATGTTTCGGTAGGCATCAATCTTTCGTTGGATAATAACGGCTTTTGAATACCTGTGATAGGCGAGAGTGTCGGAAAATACAGTAGAATCTTTTATTGTTTTGGATGACGGTATTTGATCAATATGTATTTTGTCTTGCATCAGAATTTTATAACTCACCCCTTTTTCCATCATATCTTTCAGATACCTTACTTTGTGAAGAAGTTCGAAATTGGTTTCTCGTTCTATTTCCTTAGAAAAAATATAGTATGTAACCATACCACCAATCCCGAATGCGACCAGGCTAATGATAAGGTAAACCAATAAGAATTTGTGAATTAGCCTCATTGCTCGGTTGAAAATTTATAGCCCATTCCGTATATAGTGCTGAGGTAATCAGCGCCTCCTGCGTTAGTAATTTTTTTTCTCAGGTTTTTGATATGTTGGTAAACAAAATCGTGCGAATCCAGAGAATCTGCAAAATCACCCCAAAGGTGTTCGGCAATAGCCTGTTTAGTAAGTATTCTGTTCTTATTGGCGATAAAATAAACCAATAGTTCGTACTCTTTTCGGGTAAACTCAAGAAGATGCATATTTACCTTAGCTTCACGGGTTTCAGGGTTGATGGTGATTTCCTCAAACCGGATGAGGTTGTCTCCATCAAATTTTTTCCTTCTGTAAATTGACTTTATTCGTGCATTCAATTCAGGTAGGAAAAAGGGTTTGGTGATGTAATCATCTGCGCCATAATCAAGCCCTTGTATTTTGTCGTCCATCGAGTCTTTACCGGAAATAATCAATACTCCTGATTTGATGCCTCTTGATTTAATATGGCTGAGAATGTCCATTCCAGATCCGTCAGGCAACATGATGTCGAGCAAGATAATGTCGTAAAGAAAAGACGTGAGTTTATCCATGGCAGCACTTTTTGATTCTGCCAATTCACAAAGAAAGCCCTCCTGAGTCAGGTAGCTCTCCATGTTTTCCCTCAATTCGTTGTTGTCTTCTATTATCAGAATTTTCATTTTTGAGATCAAATTATTTGCATGACCATTCCTTAAGGATCAATAATTTATACAAATTAAATATTTATTTTTGAAGGAAATTTGAAGCTACATTCAGCTAAGCTAGTTGAATTGATATTCTTAGAATTTGGTTTTTAGTCTCAGGATTAAATAATTTAGAGGAAACAATACTTGAAAATGTTAGACAAACTCCCAAAATTCACCCGTAATTTATACTTTCTTGGTGGAGTGATTTTTATTGTGTGGATGCTTTTCTTTGATGCCAACGACTTTTATTCTCAGTATCAGTTGAAGTCCAAGCTGAATGATCTGGAGCACCAAAGAGACCATTATCTGGAAGAAATAGAAAAAGTAAAAAAAGATCGTGAAGCCCTTTTGAATGACAAGTTGCAATTGGAGCGGTTTGCCAGAGAGAAATATTACATGAAAAAAGAAGGGGAAGAGGTGTTTATTATTGTTGAAGAAAATGAATAAATCAAACTATATCTCATGAAGCATATTGTTCTTACGCTATTACTAACTTTTGTTTCCGGTTCGCTATTATTAGCGCAAAACCAAAACGATATTGACGAGCGGTCCGACTGGCAGGAAAGGATATTTATGGGTGGAAATCTGGGGCTCCAATTTGGAACTCAAACCTATGTCAATGTTTCCCCAACAATGGGGTATAGAATAACCAATGCAGTATCTGCCGGAGTAGGTGTTTCATACATATATCAAAAAATCTATGATATATCCAGAACTCATTATGGAGGAAATGTGTTTGGAAGAGTTAAAATAGCCGATCCATTTTTTGCTATGGCTCAATACGAATATCTCAGTATTGATACTGGAATTGAAGGGAGGAGGCTTGGTTTGAAGAGTGTTTTGGTAGGTGGAGGAATTCAGCAGCCTTTGGGTGGCAAAGCAGTAGCGTCGTTTACAGTACTTTACAACCTGTCTTATGTGGAAGGTGAGCCAAGTGTTTACAACAGTCCGATCGTAATTGGAGGTGGAATCACTTTGGGTTTCTAAAAATCCAATCCAAACTTATCAGCCAGAGATTTCAGGTCTTCAACTACAGGATCAAGTAAAGGAATTCCATTTTTCTTTCTTTCCAGTTCCATTTCTCTTTCAGGATCGCCGGGAATCACAACCCTTTCTTGTCCTTTGATTGTTTCTGCCTGCCTGAACCTGGTAATCCAGTTGTCAATATGGTCTAAAAACTCTTCTTTTGGTCTGAAAGCATCCACACGCATGGCACCAAAAAAATGACCAATACCTTCACCAACCGGATCGGCTGGTGGCTGTAAGAAACTAACGAATGGAGGTACCCAGGGGCCATAGTTGGCACCAGAAAGTACAGCCGAAAATATATCCACAATAGAACCTAAAATATATCCTTTATGAGAACCGTGTTCTTTGTCACCTCCAAGGGGTAGCAATGCACCTCCATTTTTTACGCCAAAGGAATCGGTAGTAATAGCTCCGGATTGATCCTGTACCCACCCTGTAGGACAGTCCATTTTTTTGCGTTGTAAAATCTCCAGTTTTCCGTTGGCAGCAGTGGTTGTCGCCATGTCAGCTACAAAAGCCGGTTGGTTTTTGGTTGGTATAGCTACAGAAATCGGGTTTGTTCCCAACAGTCTTTCTGTTGAAAATGTGGGTGAAACCAATGGGCTTGCGTTGGTCATTGAAATACCGATCATATCATGATCCAGAGCCATCATCGAGTGATAGCCTGCTATGCCATAGTGGTTTGAGTTTTTTACCGATACCCATCCTGTGCCTACGTTTTTTGCTTTTTCTATGGCTATTTCCATAGCCTTTGGAGCTGCTACCAGACCTAGGGCTGCATCTCCATCCACCACTGCAGTAGAAGGTGTCTCATGAGTAATTTTAATAGTAGGATTCGTATTGATTCTTTTTGCTTCCCAAAGTCTGATATATCCTGAAAGTCTTGCAATACCGTGAGAATCCACTCCCCTCAGATCAGCACTGATCAGCACTTTGGCTGCTAGCACAGCTTGCTCTTGATTGTACCCGATTTTCAGGAAGACATCCAGTATAAATTTTTCTAATTTTTTATATGAATAGTTATTCATGTTTTAAAGTCTGATGTATTGAGCCTGCCATGTCATTGTCGCCAAATAAAACTCCCTCTTTGAGTGCGTAAGCAGATACCCTCAGATTGACTATGCCCAATGTTTCAATAAGTAATTTTATCAATAGAGATGATACCACAATCATATCTACCCGCATGGCAATCATACCCGGGATTTGCATTCTCTCTTCTTTATTTTTTGTAATCAGATCGGTACAGATAGATTGGAAGTAGTCAATGGGAAGGTCACAATTTTGATTTGAAACAGCTTCACCTCCAACTTTCAGCAGGTACATATCTTCCAGAGTATCGAAAGAACCTGCAGATCCTATGATTGCTTTTACCTGATACTTTCCACATACTTCAAACACCTCCGCCAGTTGCTCTTTTAGAAATGCATTCAGTCTGTCGATATCTTCGTTTGATATGGGATCGTGTTTGTGAAATTTATCCATCAATCTTTGCCCGCCAATCTCAAGACTTTTCATCCAAAGTGCCTCGTCTTTATTGGCTACAATAAATTCAATGCTTCCACCTCCAATGTCTATAATGAGTTCGGGTTGAGTACCTATTTTAAGGAAATGTTTTACCCCCTGATAAATCAGATTTGCTTCTTCATCCCCGGACAGTATTTGCACTTCAAAGCCTGTTTCAGTTAATACCTTTTGGATAAATTCATTTTTGTTTTGGGCATTTCTGACGGCACTGGTAGCCGTTACAATCACATTTTCTACTTTGAATTTCTCAATAGTGGATTTATATTTCAATAGTGCCTGAATTGCCCTTTCGGCGGCATCATCGGCTATGATTCCTTTGGAAATGCCTCCTTTTCCCAGCCTGACGGCCAGTTTTTCTTTATGCAAAATTTCTTCAGTCAGCCTGTTTGCTATAATCAAATTGAATGTGTTGGTACCAATATCTATTACGGCTTGAAGCATCTTCTGAAATTTTTAGGGCGAATTTAGAAACAAAATGCGAATCAGGTTAAGGAATGGCAAAATGTATTTAGCAGATTCATAAATGATGTGACAACTTTCATATAGAAAATGCCATTACACGCTATATTTGGACATTCACTAATAGCGGGGACAATGACTTTGAAAAGTACGGAAGAAAAAATTGCGCATCTTGAAAGCCTCAATCAGGAGGCACTCCTAGGCGGTGGTCAGAAGAGAATAGATGCGCAGCATGCCAAAGGAAAGCTTACTGCCAGAGAGCGCATTGACTTGCTGCTTGATCCGGGTAGTTTTCAGGAAGTAGGTAAGTTGGTCACTCACAGGGCAACAGATTTTGGTCTCGATAAGCAAGTTTATTTGGGAGACGGAGTAGTGACTGGTTATGGCGAAATCGAAGGAAGGCTCATCTATGTTTTTAGTCAGGATTTCACGGTTTTCGGAGGGTCACTTTCTGAAACTTACGCTGAAAAAATTGTTAAGATAATGGACATGGCCATGCAAAATGGAGCTCCAATTATTGGATTGAATGATTCCGGTGGAGCAAGGATTCAGGAAGGAGTGGTGTCCCTGGGTGGCTATGCTGATATTTTTTATAGAAATACTTTGGCATCCGGAGTGATTCCACAGATTTCAGCAATTATGGGGCCTTGTGCAGGCGGAGCGGTTTATTCTCCAGCCATCACGGATTTTATTTTGATGGTGGAAAACACGTCCTATATGTTTGTGACCGGACCCAACGTAGTGAAAACAGTAACTCAGGAAGATGTCACATCAGAAGAATTGGGAGGGGCATCTACCCATAGCACCAAGAGTGGGGTGACTCACTTTTCTTGTGCCAATGAAGTGGAGTGCATCAGGAATATCAGGCAATTGCTGAGCTACATGCCTCAAAACTGTGAAGAGGAAGCGGAAAGACTTCCCTATAGCGAACAATCGGAACTTCGGGAAGTGCTGGATACCATTGTTCCTGCTAATCCAAACCAGCCTTACGATATGAAGGAGGTAATAGAAGGGATAGTAGATGGAGATTCTTTTTTTGAAGTGCATAAAAATTTTGCTGAAAATATTGTAGTAGGGTTTGCCCGGTTGGGAGGTAGAAGCATTGGTATAGTTGCCAATCAACCGGCTAGTTTGGCCGGAGTATTAGACATTCATTCCAGTACTAAGGCAGCTCGATTTGTTCGTTTTTGCGATTGCTTCAATATCCCATTGCTGGTATTGGAAGATGTTCCGGGATTTTTGCCAGGTACGGATCAGGAATGGAATGCTATCATTACCAATGGCGCAAAATTGCTTTATGCATTTAGCGAAGCGACTGTACCAAGAGTGACGGTGATCACGAGAAAAGCCTATGGTGGTGCATATGATGTCATGAACTCCAAGCATATAGGTGCGGATATGAATTTCGCCTGGCCGACTGCTGAAATAGCAGTAATGGGTGCCAAAGGAGCTACAGAAATCATCTTTAAAAAGGAAATTCAGGAGGCAGCAAATCCTGAAGCCAAGTTGCAGGAAAAGATTGATGAATATACCGAAAAATTTGCCAATCCTTACATTGCAGCAGGCCGTGGATATATTGATGAAGTCATACTGCCGCACAATACCAGAAGTAAATTGATGACTTCTTTTAAGATGTTGGAAAACAAAGTGGCTAAATTGCCAAGAAAGAAACACGGGAATATCCCTTTATAAGTCTTTGACTGTTAACTGTAACTTTAACCATTAACCTAAAAAATGAAAGTGGAATTATACTAAGGGAACGTTCCTGTTTTAGAGAAAGCTTAGGAATTAGCTTTCAACTTTTCACTTTCGACTTTTACCTTTCAATAGAGAAAATATGGATAAAAAAAGTAAAAAATTCTTATACGAATATTTAAACAACGCATCACCTACCGGCTTTGAAAGCTCGGGACAAAAAATATGGTTGGAATATATGAAACCATACATCGACACTTACATTTCTGATACCTATGGTACTCTGGTAGGTGTGATCAATCCTGATCATAAGTACAAAGTAGTGATCGAGGCTCATGCCGATGAGATTGCCTGGTTTGTCAATTATATTACTGATGATGGATACATCTATGTGGTGAGAAATGGCGGCTCTGACCACATGATCGCACCGTCCAAAAGAGTAAACATCCATACGTCCAAAGGTGTGGTGAAAGGTATATTTGGTTGGCCTGCAATCCATGTAAGGGTTGGGAAGGAAGAAACAAAACCAGAAGTGAAAAACATCTTCATCGACGTGGGATGTACTTCCAAAAAACAAGTAGAAAAGCTCGGCATACACGTAGGCTCTGTAGTGACCTTCGATGACGAGTTGATGGATTTGAATAAAAAGTATGTTACCGGACGTGCGCTTGATAACCGGGTAGGAGGGTTTATGATTGCAGAGGTAGCCAGAAGGCTAAAGGAAAGCAAAACAGAACTTCCATTTGGACTCTATGTGGTGAATGCCGTGCAGGAGGAAATCGGCCTTCGGGGTGCGGAAATGATAGCGGCACGCATCAAGCCCGATGTAGCCATTATTACAGACGTATGCCATGACACTACTTCGCCAATGTACGACAAAAAAGTAAGTGGAGACCACAAATCCGGCGATGGACCGGTGCTTACTTATGGGCCTGCGGTGCAAAACAATTTGCTGGAAATGATCATCTCAGTGGCTGAAAAACAAAAGATACCGTTTCAGCGAGCAGCAGCTTCCCGATCTACCGGGACAGACACTGATGCTTTCGCTTACTCCAACGAAGGAGTGGCATCTGCACTGATTTCATTACCACTCAAGTATATGCATACTACGGTAGAAACCGTGCATTATGACGACATAGAAAATGTCATAAAACTGATGCTTGAGTTTTTGAAGAATTTAAAATCTGGACATGATTTCAGGTATATTAAGTAGGGTGTGATTTTGGAGTGTCAACGTAAAGTGGATAGGGGAATAATTATCACACAAGTGTTTGTTTTATTTAGTGCTACAAGTTATTGTCAGTCAATTTATACTAACTTCATATGTAATTTTACAATCACAACGATATGAGTTCTGAACAAATAATTTCTCTCATTTTTGATGGTTTAAGAAGCCTGGCAATTGCTACAGCTTCAATTGTTGGAATTTATGGTATCAACTCATGGAGGAAGGAAACTCGATGGAAGAGAAAATATGAGCTAGCAGAAGAAGTGTTAGCTCTTGTCTATGAAGCTAAGGAGGATATTGCTATGATTCGTCATTCTTTTAGCGGTGTTGGTGAGGGGAGAACTCGAAAAAGAGGAAAGCATGAATCGGATGAGGAACGTGAAATTAGGGATTATGCTTACGTAACAGTTGAACGTACAAACAATGTAAATGAGACATTTAGTAAACTTCAGTCTTTAAAATTCCGATTTGCTGCTGTGTTTGATCAGTCCAATACGGATTTAATATAACTTAAAATCCACCTTCTTTGAAGGTGGTTATGTACATTAGGCTATGCCTGAAACCCTTAACTTTGAGTGATGAGTAATTTCAAAAAGTTGAGTCATGTTCTATATCGATGTGATTATCACATTGTATGGA
>NZ_JBDKWG010000149.1:0-98214 GCF_040151475.1 Reichenbachiella sp. MALMAid0571
TGTGTTTGAGTTTATAGAAATCTGGTACAACCGTAAAAGAAAACACTCATATCTAGGGTATAAAACCCCCGAACAATATGGGAAAATTAATTGTTCAATATGCGCTTAACTTTTTGTCCGGTTTTTTGTTGTAAGTCCAACTCAACTCATTAATTCTTTTTTTAATTTCACGGTGACCACCCCAAAATGTATCGGCATAATTTGATAGTGCATTATAAAGTTGAGCATTTTCTTCAAGTGAATCTAAGAGGCCAATAACATCAGGAGAGGATGTTATCGTTTCTTTAATTGCTCTAAATAGATAATCCTGTCGAATAAGCCTGTTTATAGAAATCCAGTAATGCCTAAGAAAAACAGGGAAATTATCTAGGCCAATTACGTCAACAATTCTTTTCCATTTGTTTTTTACATGAGGTAAATCCACTTGGGTGGAAATTGAAAAAAGATAATTTTTTAAAAGGTCTGTTACAGTAAGTCCAACACCTCTAGAATTCAAGGTTTCAAATACTGTATAGGCACTTAGTTCATCCTCGACTATAATTTGAATAAACATCAACTTTTCAGCCACTAATTTGTTTAAGAAGTTAGTAACCTGTTCACCGTCAGTGGTACTATTAAAATGTTCTGAGATTCTTTCTGAAAAAAAGTTATAGGCCTGGTATATTAGTTTATCTGAATCCTGAAGAGTATTTATGTTAGTTGGTTCTCTAAATACAAGTAGATTGGATTGAAAAAAACTATTATTATTTTCGTTAAGTTTTAGTTTTGAAGAATAGGTCAATGAACCTGGATCTTTATCTCCAATAAACTTTTTCTGTAACAATTCAATTCTCTCTTTGTTATTCTCTGTATCTACACCATTTGCAATCAAAGAATTTAATTGATTGATGATAGCTAAGACTATAAGGGTTAAAGTTGAAAACCTTTGTTGTCCATCAATAACATGAAAGTGCTTGTCTCCCATATTTTGAAGAACAATAGACCCCATATAATGTACACTATTCGATGACTCAATAATTAAAATATCATTCCACAAATCTTCCCATTGATCTCTCTTCCATGAATAATCTCTTTGATATGGAGGAACAGTATAGGTTTTTCCATTACCAATTACGTCACTAAGACTTACTGTACTAGTGTCTAATAAATTATTTACAGCCATAATTCTAAATTAACTACTCTACTCATTATCCATAAAACTGAATAGGGAACAAAAGTGTTTCTTATTCATTTGATATCTAAACAAATTTAATGATTTTTAAACTTCTGTTTTTGTTGGTCTTGTCCCCCGCAAACAATGGATATATCTTAATTAAAGACTTATTGGTTACAAAATCAACAAGGGTTACAATAAATAAGGACTGGAAAGCAGTATCAATACCCCCCACTATACTTTCTCGCAAACCATTCGGTGGACAACAAGATCAGAACAAGGAAAAACAGCCATTTTAGATTGATCATGGCGAAGAAATCTTCGGTGGAGTGCATTATCCCTTTAGAGTCCAGCTTTGCCAAATCAGCACCGATTTGACTCATGGCCTCACGGGTATAAAAACTCCCTTCGGTGTTTTCAGCGATTTGCCGCAGCAAAGAGAAGTTTGCCTTTTGATCCAGCAGTTCGAGTTGGAGTTTTTTCACTGTAAACCTTCCTTTCACCTTTTCCACCTGACCATTTCTGTCTGTAGTGGCTTCATAAGTATAAATGCCCTGATCAAGTCCTGAAACCTGAAATGTAGTATTGGACATGGAGGGTATAAAAAAGTATTCTGATAAACTACCAGCATCATCAGACACTTTTATGGAAATAGTGTTTCCATATATCCTTTCGTAGGAGTCATTATAGGTTTCCGTTTCAAAAGAGACAGGCTCGTTATCAAAGTACTCGTCCTGAGTGGTAAATACCCTGAATTTCCGTTTGTCTTCTTTGGTACTGAGGTATTGGATGAGTTTCAAAAAGACATCATCAAATGCCTTGGTGTTTTCGTTGGTAGCATACTCCTGAAGCCTCCATTGCCAGATCCCATCTGCCAATAGATAGGCAGTTTTTACTCCATCCGCACTAAGCATATAAAGCAAAGGCTTGTCAGTAGTGATACTCCCCACTTTTTGATACAGCAACACGTCAGCATCCGGACTTAGCTGCAAATCTCCATAAGGCACATTCAGTGTGGGGAATTGACTGAAGACATCATTAAACTCCTTATTAATTTTGAATTTTGAAAATGAATTATTTAGCACCGGAGCTACTTCATCCCTTTGATTTCTTATGGATTTAAAATCAAACGTCTCGTCTTCCTTTGATAGTTTATCAGCATTTGATTGCTGCCCGATCACATTCAACACAGGCACCTTCTTATTCTTAAACTCAGCTACATATTTCGACAACCGATTGTACCGATCGCCTGCCTGATGCACTATTACCAGATCATATTTATCTTCTTTTAGTTCATTCAATCCGGGAATGAATACCTGAAACTCGTAATTTTCATTGGACTCTACCACCGATCTAAAGGCTTTGACGTCCGGGTGTGGTGCGGGTGCGACTAACAGTATTTTTTGTTTTCCATCAATTACATCAATAAAAACATCCTTTCGGTTGTTTTCGGTAATTTCCTCATTCTGCATTTCCACTTGGACTGTGTAATACTGCACTCCGTTTTGTTCAGCGGTAAGCTTAAATTCGACTTTAGTCAATCCATTATCGCTTTCAAAAGCAATCACTTCTGAAGCCACAATACGACCTCCTTTTTTAACTATTACTTTAGCAGACTCACCTTTAAACCCAGTATTGATAATCTCTGCCACCAATGGAAATTTATTACCCTGATAGGCAATCTTGTTGTACAGTACATTTTTCAGTAGAATATCTTCCTGACTGGTGGTGTCTCCTACTCCGACGGTAGAAATTTTATAGCTGTAAGGAAAGTAAGCAGGAGAAATGCCACGATTGTAATTCCCATCCGAAACCAACACGACAGAAGCCAGGTTTTTACCATCATAGAGCGTTTGCAACTCTTTGAACATGGCATTCAGGTCAGTTGTTTTTTGATCGAATGCTATATCCAATACTAAAACATTGCTTTGATTCAAACTTCTCACCTGAGTGTCAAAACCACTGGCATTTGAGACGGCAACCAAATCGGATACGTCTGCCATCAGCTTTACCCTCTGCACACTGTCTAAAGAATTGGTTATGGATATTGAATTGTCAATCGCAATGACCAAGGCTGGTTTTTCTACCTTCGAGATCAATTGTTTGAGTAAAGGATTTAAAAAGAGAAATAGAATAAAACTGACTGCTGCGAAACGCAGAACAGCCAGAGTTCTGTTAACACCAGTTCCCCACGAATATTTTTTGCTATATAAAATATAGGCATAGACTGACCCGATCAACAGGCAACCTAAAATAAACCAGGAAGGGTAATCAAATTGTAATTCCGGCATTGAAAGTATTGTATTCTATTTGGTTAAGTTCTAAAAACCATTGTCTTTTTATCCAACACTTATAACGCATTGGAAATCAAGCAGGCAAAACCAATTAACGATCAAGTAAGCAAAGCTCCATCCACATGGATAACTTGTCCTGAAATATAAGAAGACATATCAGAAGCAAGAAATACGCAGCAGTTGGCTACTTCGTCCGGCTGTCCACCACGCTTCATTGGTATGGCATCTCTCCACGATTGTACGGTTTTAGGGTCGAGTACTTCGGTCATTTCTGTTTCTATAAATCCGGGAGCTACGGCATTGCACCTTACGTTTCTAGAGCCCAATTCCAAGGCTACCGACTTAGTCAATCCTATAATTCCTGCTTTTGATGCGGCGTAGTTGGCTTGTCCGGCATTTCCCTTCACGCCTACTACTGATGTGATGTTGATGATAGAGCCTACTTTTTGTTTCATAAAAGTTCTTGCAACAGCCTTCACAGTATTGAAACAAGATTTTAAATTGACATTGATTACGTCATCCCACATCTCCTCAGTCATCCTCATGATCAGGTTGTCCTTGGTAATTCCCGCATTATTCACTAAAACATTTAAACCACCAAAATCAGAAATAACACTTGCTACCAATTCTTCAGCAGCAGTATAATCAGAAGCATCTGACCTGTATCCTTTAGCCTGAACACCAAAAGCTTTGAGTTCTTCTTCCAATGCCTGACCTTTTTCTACACTTGACAAATAGGTAAACGCTACATTTGCACCCTCTTCCGCATATTTCAAGGCTATCGCTCTACCTATTCCTTTAGATGCTCCGGTAACCAACGCTGTTTTTCCTTCTAGTATCTTCATTCTTTGTTCATTAGATTGATAATTGGTCAAAATTAAAACAAGTTGTTGGTATATAAATCAGAAGTTGGAATTTCGGCTCAAAAAAGATAACGTTTGATCTTGTCTTTGCATTTGTTTTCTAAACAAAGAGATTAAATTTGCGGCTTAACAAACAAAATTGACTAAACCAGACTTCAATTTTTATTTTATAAACACATATATATTATGGCAAATAAATATGATCTTATTGTAATCGGAAGTGGCCCGGGAGGATATGTGGCTGCTATCAGAGCATCTCAACTTGGAATGAAAGTTGGAGTAGTCGAGCGATCAGAAATCGGGGGTATCTGCCTCAACTGGGGTTGTATTCCGACTAAAGCCCTTCTAAAGAGTGCCAATGTATTTGAATACATCACACACTCTGAAGATTATGGTATTAAAGTGAAAGGTGCTGATGCAGACTTTGGGGCAATAGTGAAAAGAAGCAGAGATGTTGCCAATGGAATGAGTAAAGGTATCCAGTTTTTATTCAAGAAAAATAAAATAGATCATATTGCAGGTTTTGGTAAAATAAAATCAGGTAAAACAGTCGAAGTAAAAGCAGAAGACGGCTCTGTAGCCGACTATACTGCTGAAAATATAATCATAGCCACAGGCGGCAGGTCTCGTGAGCTACCCAACCTTCCTATTGACGGAAAAAAGATCATAGGCTACCGTGAGGCCATGTCTCTGGAAAAGCAGCCAAAATCTATGATAATAGTTGGTTCTGGTGCTATTGGAGTAGAGTTTGCCTATTTCTACCACTCTATAGGCACAGAAGTTACTATTGTAGAATACCTGCCTAATATAGTGCCGGTAGAAGACGAAGACATTTCCAAACAACTGGAAAGGTCTTTCAAGAAAAAAGGCATCAAAATAATGACCAGTTCTGAAGTGACCAATGTCGATACCAAAGGAAAAACCTGTAAAGTAACTGTGAAAACCAAAAAAGGTGAAGAACAACTTGAGTGTGATATAGTATTGTCAGCAGTTGGAGTTTCTACCAACTTAGAAGGCATTGGTCTGGAAGATGTAGGGGTAGCTACCGACAGAGGCAAAGTATTGGTGGACGATTATTACAAAACCAACATCCCAGGCATTCATGCTATCGGTGATATAGTACATGGTCCAGCGTTGGCTCACGTGGCATCCGCTGAAGGCATCATTTGTGTAGAAAAAATGGCAGGACATTCGCCAGAGCCTCTGGACTACAACAACATCCCTGGTTGTACTTACTGTTCGCCTGAAATTGCGTCTGTAGGATATACCGAAAAAGCAGCAAAAGAAGCTGGATATGAAATCAAAGTTGGAAAATTTCCATTCTCAGCCTCAGGAAAAGCAAGTGCTGCAGGAGCTAAAGATGGATTTGTAAAGGTAATATTTGATGCCAAATATGGCGAATGGTTGGGCTGCCACATGATAGGATTCAATGTAACTGAAATTATCGCTGAGGCGGTAGTGGCAAGGAAACTGGAAACTACAGGACATGAAATCATAAAAAGTGTTCACCCTCACCCTACCATGTCAGAAGCGGTGATGGAAGCTACAGCTGCTGCTTATGATGAGGTCATTCACTTGTAAGCGAAACATTGACAATCAATAAAAAGGGACATTGGACTGAGTTTGATGTCTTTTTTTTGCTTTCTAATTTGAGTTATGGTAATTTGATTCTTATTCACCTATTGTTTCTATGAATAGGCTTCTGTCTCATGTTATAATATCCTCGATTCTACTTGGTGTCTCGTTTGCCGGATTTTCTCAATCCATACTTACTGTCGATGACTATGTTTTTGGCTATATAAGTCAAGCCGACAATTTAGAAAAAAATCTCACCTCAGGAATTCGGACATTTTCATTGAATCTGAAAAAAAATGACAATGACTTTATCGTAGAAAACTCAGAACAAAAGCTTACTCTTAAGCAACTTCAACAAACTCTCAGACAGTTCTTAGTATCAGAACCCCAGTCATTAATTTCACTGATTTTGAATGGAGATTTTGATCAAACCGTTTTAACTGAAAAATTAGAAAAATCATTCTCCAATACAATATTCATTAAAAAAGAAACGGATTGGCCTAAAATCAATACACTAAAAGAAAATGGAGTTCAGGTAATTGTTATTTATAAGAGTGACGTAGCAAGCACATCGATTGAAAAGATTAGAGGAGAAAAAAAATATAGTAACCGATTTTCATCTGATCCATTGGACAAGCTGATCCTTTTCAAATCTTCTGCAGAAGACAGCCAAGAACTTTTTAATTCCTGCATAGAATTGTGGCAAACCACAGGTAAGACGCCCAATTTCATAGAAGCCGGATTTATCGAACCATCTGAGGTGAAAACTGTAGCAGATTCACTCAACGGTCTCAGACGCTTTAAAGGAATTGTTTATTACAAAGGAGAATTGTTAAATGAAGTAAGCTGGTACCAAACTCCTGGTGTTGTTACCCCTGCGAGATTTTCCTTTCCTCTGATCACTAAAGAACAAATATTGTCTCCATATAAAAACGGATATAGAATTAGCCCGGGAGAAGTGATTCACCACCATGCCATGGAGGATAATCCCCGGATTTTCACTTCTTACGACATTCCAATCGAAGACAAACTAATTTATAATTTTGATTTTGACAATGGTGCTGAGAATACTCTAGAGACCGATTGGAAAAACAGTATTGTCAAAGATGTTTTCTTTATCAAAGACCCAAAGAGAGGACAAGTTTTAAGCCTTTCTTCACCAAATTCTTTTATTGATTACTCAAAGGAGAACAAACTGAATTTCAATACTCCTATCAGTATTTCTGCCTGGATAAAACCGGATAGTATAGTGGATTTTATGGGTATCATCGGATTTGGATCAGCCTTTTCGCTGAAGGTAAAAGATGGCAATCCGGACTTTACAACGGCGACCATCAAAGACCACATATTAGACAAAAAACTGACTAAAGGAAACTGGTACCATTTGGCGGTGGTAGTCAATCCGGAAGCCAGTGTGGAGTTTTATATTGACGGTAAAAAGGAAGGAGAAATAGTCACTTCAGAAATCAAATCCTCTAATCAGTCTCTGGTTATTGGCAACAATATATGGGGTGAACAGTTTTATGGTTCTATCGATGATTTAAAAATTTGGGATCGGGGGCTATCGTTCAAAGAGGTTTCTTTTCTGTTTCAAAATAATAAAACTACACAATATTACGGCATGTATTGGATGCTGGGTATAACAGCATTGATTTTTCTTTCATTCCTAATAATCTTTATAAGAAAACGAAATTCCAACTATCCTCGACCCAAAGAAACCTACAAAAGCATTCCGATAGTAGAAGATATTTTTTCAGGAAACTCATTTCGCCTTTTTGGATCATTCAAAATCACTTCGAAAAACAAAGGCGACATCACTTCCGGTTTTTCTCCGCTAATGAGACAAATACTATCCTTCCTGGCATTGAACACAGCAGAAAGTAAAAATGGGATAAGTACCAATAAACTAACAGAAACATTTTGGCCGGGAGTGGCAAAGGACAAATCAAAAGAAAACAGAGGAACTAATATTCAGAAATTGAGAAAACTCCTGAAAGATGTTGATGGACTCAATATTGTTTACAAAGACCAAAAATGGCACCTTGATGCCAGTGAGAATGTATTTGTTGATGTGCTGGAATATGGGAAATATAAAATACAAATAGATTACCAGCTTAAAAACAAAGAAATCGATCCTCAGCTTGTCAATTCATTTCTGGAGCTATTGAAGCCGGGGAATATATTACCAAATATTCAATCTGAATGGTTGGACTACTTTAAAAACAAAATTTCTACAGATGTAGATAGTTTGTTGTCAAAAGTTTACAAAACGCAATGTACCAACCTAGATTCTGAAACAAACATAAAATTGGCCAATACCATTCTCTTGTTTGACGACCTAAATGAACAGGCATTAGGGATATTAGTGAAAGAACTGGTTGCCACAGGAAAGCATGGTCAGGCTCAAAATGCATATGAAACCTTTGCGAAAAATTATAAGGCACTATACGATGAAACCTTCAATACTGAATATCAGGAACTAGCTGAAAATGCTGTGTAATACTAAAACTCAAAAAAACAAAAGGTCGGATAAACCGACCTTTTGTTTTTTAATATCTATAATGGAAAAGTATTAAGCTTGAGGAAACTCAGCTACTTCACCTAACTCTTCTTCTATTCTTAACAACTGGTTGTATTTAGCCATCCTGTCAGACCTTGACAAAGATCCGGTTTTGATCTGACCAGAGTTTGTTGCTACCGAAATATCAGCGATAGTAGCATCTTCAGTCTCTCCTGATCTGTGAGATACCACAGCTGTCCATCCTGCCTTATGAGCCATTTCTATAGCATCCAGTGTCTCTGAAAGACTACCAATCTGATTCACTTTAATAAGGATAGAATTAGCCGCCTTTTCTTTGATAGCTCTTTTCAAGAACTTCACATTGGTTACCAATAAATCATCACCTACTAACTGACATTTGTGACCTATTTTCTCTACCAATATTTTCCATCCATCCCAGTCATTCTCATCCATTCCATCTTCTATACTATCGATAGGATATTTCTCTACCAATTCAGCCAAATAATCCGCTTGCTCAGCAGATGTCCTTATTTTAGCACCAGCACCTTCAAATTTCGTGTAATCGTATTTTCCATTCACGAAAAATTCAGAAGATGCACAATCCATAGCAATGGTCACATCCTTACCAGGCGTATATCCTGCCTTTTCGATAGCTTCCAATACGCTGTTTAAGGCTTCTTCAGTACCACCTGTGAATGCCGGAGCAAATCCTCCTTCGTCACCTACTGCAGTACTCAGTCCTTTAGCCTTCAAAATAGTTTTAAGATTATGGAATATCTCAGCACCCATTCTTAATGCTTCGCTAAATGTAGGTGCTCCTACCGGACGAATCATAAATTCCTGAAATGCGATTGTAGCATCAGAATGTGACCCACCATTGATGATGTTCATCATTGGCACAGGTAATGTCCTGGCGTTTACACCACCTATGTATTTAAACAATGGCAATCCCAATTCCTCAGCTGCTGCTTTGGCTACTGCCAATGAAACACCGAGAATGGCATTTGCTCCTAACTTCGCTTTGTTTGGAGTTCCATCCAATTCGATCATCACCTTGTCGATCAGTCTTTGATCAAATACATCAAGACCAATCACTTCAGCAGCAATTTCATCATTTACATTGTCAACTGCTTTCAACACACCTTTTCCAAGATATTTTCCTTTGTCTCCATCCCTCAACTCATGTGCTTCGTGTTCTCCTGTAGATGCTCCGGAAGGTACAGCTGCTCTTCCAATGAATCCAGCCTCAGTTATCACATCAACTTCTATAGTTGGATTGCCTCTCGAATCCAATATCTGTCGGGCAAATACGCTCTCAATTACACTCATTTTTCTTTATGTTTTTTTATTAAGTTTATAAAATCATCAAATAGATACCTGGAATCATGAGGACCCGGTGATGCTTCAGGGTGATGCTGAACAGAAAAAGCATTCTTATTATTGATGCTAATTCCAGCTACAGTATCGTCATTTAAATTTATATGGGTCAATGTTACCAAATCAGATGCCTCAACTTCTTCTTTACTCACTGCAAATCCGTGGTTTTGAGAAGTGATCTCTGACAGTCCGGTCACCAAATTTTTTACAGGGTGATTTAAACCTCTATGCCCGTGATGCATTTTGTAGGTAGAAATACCATTGGCCAAAGCAATCACCTGATGACCAAGACATATTCCAAACAAAGGATAGTTGATATCCAAAATCTTCTTCACTGTCTCTACGGCATAAGGCATGGCCGAAGGGTCTCCGGGACCATTGGAAATAAAATACCCATCAGGATTCCATGCCTGCAATTCTTCGAATGTGGTATGAGCAGGAAATACTTTACATATTATATTTCTACTCGTAAAATTGGTAAGAATAGATTTTTTCACTCCCAAATCCAAAACAGCCACTTTCCATCCATCATTCTCTTCTCCAAGAATATAAGGAGTATCTACGGTCACTTTAGAAGACAACTCAAGATTTTCCATACTTGGAATCTCTTTCAGCCTTTGCATCAATTCCTTCTCATCGAATATATCTGACGAAATCACTGCATTCATCGCCCCTTTACTTCTGATGTACCGAACCAGCTTTCTGGAATCAATATCAGAAATGCCCACAGTGTTGTTTCTGTTCAGGTATTCGTTCAAAGATTCGTCCGCATTGAACCGACTATGAATATCAGAAAACTCATTGACAACCAATCCATTGATCTTAGGTTTGTCTGATTCCTGTTCAGCATTTAAAGCACCATAGTTTCCTATGTGAGCTGTGGTATTCACTACAATTTGACCAAAATAAGAAGGATCAGTGTAGATTTCCTGATAACCCTGCATTCCGGTGTTGAAACAAATTTCACCACCGCTTGTTCCTTTTTTACCTACAGATGTTCCAGTAAAAACTGTACCATCTTCCAATAACAAGATGGCCTTTTCTCTAGTTTGATATTTCATTAGTTAGTTCAAAATTCACTGTCCTGACAATAAACCGGGGATACTATTTATCCAATACTTAGGTTGAACATCTATCATCCACCAAATTTCAGATGCGAAATTGCACAAATAGTTTTTAAACAAAAAATGCCATCCCGATTGTTTCGAGATGGCATCAATATTTTATTAAGTAGTACCAATTATTCTTGATCCTTTTTTTCTTCTGATTCATCTGATCCCTCAGCTTTCGGAGTTTCTTCAGAAGTTTCTGTTTCAGTAACTGTTTCTTCTACAACATCCTCTGCCACTTCTACAACCTCAGCCTCAGCTGTTGTTACCACAGCTTCAGTAGTTTCTTCTTCAACTACTACAGCCTCTTCCACTTTGCTATCTTTTTGAGTAGTGGCTTCAGCAGAGCTTCCTCCTTTACCTCTTCTACTTCTTCTGGTCTTAGTTTTTTCCGGAGCAGCATCTTTCAACAACAATTCGTTGTAATCTACCAATTCCATAATACACATATCTGCATTGTCTCCCAGACGGTTTCCCATTTTGAAGATTCTTGTATATCCACCTGGTCTATTGGCCACTTTATCAGCCACCCCACCAAATAGCTCTGTTACAGATTCTTTGTTTTGCAAATATGAAAACACAACTCTTCTAGAATGAGTATCATCACTTTTGGCCTTCGTTATCAATGGCTCCACATATTTCTTAAGCGCTTTAGCTTTAGCAATAGTGGTTGTGATCCTCTTATGCAAAATCAATGAGGATGCCATATTAGAAAGCATTGCTTTTCTATGAGGTGCAGTCCTGCTTAAATGATTAATTTTCTTCCCGTGTCTCATTTTTCTTAGTCTTCTTCGAGTTTATACTTTGACAAGTCCATGCCAAAAGTTAAGTTTTTATCAGCAACCAATTGTTCCAATTCAGCAAGTGACTTTTTACCAAAATTTCTGAATTTCATCATATCTGAAATTTCCAATCTCACTAAATCACCCAAAGAACGAACATCAGCCGCTTTTAAGCAGTTGTAAGCTCTAACCGAAAGATCCAAATCATTTAAGTTAGTCTTAAGCAGCTTTCTCATGTGTAGCAATTCTTCATCTACAGCCTCTGGTTCACCTGCATCATGAGAATCCAATATCATAGTCTGATCAGAGAACAACATAAAATGCTGAATAAGAATATGTGCCGCACCTTTTAAAGCATTTTCAGGATGAATAGAACCATCAGTCTCTATATCAAGAACCAACTGCTCATAATCCGTCTTTTGTTCTACCCTTGTATTCTCAATAGAGAATTTCACATTTTTAATTGGTGTAAACACAGCGTCTATTGGAATAAATCCAAATATCTGCTCAGATGGTTTGTTGTCTTCTGCTGCCACATACCCTCTACCTTTTTCAATTGTAAGCTCTATTTCGAACTTAACGCTCTCGTCAAGGTTAGCTATAACGTGATCAGGGTTAAGTATTTCAAAAGAAGTAGTAAAATCAGCTATGTCACTAGCCTTAAATTCTTTCTTTCCAGATATGCTTACTACAATTTTACTATCCACCGCATCTGCAACCTTCTTAAGCCTTACCATTTTCAGGTTCAAAATGATTTCAGAAACATCCTCCACGATACCTTCTATCATAGAAAATTCATGCAATACTCCAGGGATTTTAATACCAGTAATTGCATAACCTTCCAAAGAAGATAAAAGAATTCTTCTCAATGCATTACCTACTGTAACTCCATATCCTTGTTCAAGTGGTTTGAAGGTGAATAAGCCATGAAAATCATCAGCTTTTTCCATTACCACCTTTTCGGGCATTTGAAATGCTAGTATTGACATAATATTAGAAAAATTTTTAGATTAATTATTTATTACTTAGAGTAAAGTTCAACTATCAGTTGTTCTTTAATATTCTCTGGAATTTCTTCTCTAGATGGAATGGCAGCAAACTTACCAACCATTTCTGCTTTGTCGAATTCTACCCAGCTATACTTACTAGATGACCCGGTTGAAAGACTATCTGCAATTATTTCAAGAGACTTAGACTTTTCTCTAACGGCAATCAGATCACCAACTTTCAATGAGTATGATGGAATGTTTACCAACTCACCATTTACAGTAATGTGCTTATGCAAAACCAATTGTCTGGCTGCTCTTCTAGAAGGTGCAATACCTAATCTAAATACAGTGTTGTCCAGTCTTGCTTCAAGCATTTGAAGCAAAATAGTACCTGTAATACCACTTTTTCTTGATGCATGATCAAACAAGTTGGAAAATTGTTTCTCCAAAAGGCCATAAGTATATTTAGCTTTTTGCTTTTCAGCCAACTGTATAGAATATTCAGAAGCCTTTTTTCTTCTTCCTCTTCCATGCTGTCCCGGAGGATAAGCCTTTTTCTGTAATGTCTTGTCGGGTCCAAAAATCGGGTCGTTAAATCTTCTTGCGATTTTGGTAGTTGGTCCGGTATATCGTGCCATGTTAAATTATAACTCTTAAATGTTATTAAACTCTTCTTCTTTTCGGAGGCCTGCATCCATTATGTGGTAGTGGAGTAACATCTTTAATAACTGTTACATCAATACCTGTATTCTGGATTGTTCTAATCGCAGACTCTCTACCTGCTCCAGATCCTTTTACAAACACTTCACATTTTCTCATCCCCAAATCATACGCTTTTTGAGCACAATCCTGAGCAGCTACCTGAGCAGCATAAGGTGTATTCTTCTTAGAACCTTTAAATCCCATTTTTCCAGCTGATCCCCATGACACTACTTGCCCTGTCAGGTTAGTCATGGAAATAATAATATTGTTAAAAGAAGCTTTGATATGTGCCTGGCCAATAGCCTCAACCACAACAACTCTTTTTTTACCTTTATCTTTTCTTTTTTCTGCCATCTCAATTATTATTTAGTAGCAATCTTCTTGTTTGCAACAGTCTTTCTTCTTCCTTTACGCGTACGCGCATTATTTTTGGTATGCTGACCTCTTACCGGAAGACCCTTTCTATGTCTCAAACCTCTGTAGCATCCAATATCCAACAATCGCTTTATGTTCAACTGAACCTCAGATTTCAGAACACCTTCTACTTTAAAACTTCCAGATATTTCTTTCCTTATGGCATTGGATTCGTCATCATTCCAATCAGATACTTTTTTGTTCACATCAACACCGGCTGCTGCCAATATCTTTTGAGCTGAACTTTTACCTATTCCAAAAATATAGGTAAGAGCTATCTCACCTCTTTTATGATCCGGAATATCTACTCCTGCAATTCTTGCCATAATTATCCTTGTCTTTGTTTGAACCTAGGGTTCTTTTTGTTAATAACGTAAACCTTCCCGTTTCTGCGAATAACCTTACAGTCAACACTTCGCTTTTTAACAGATGCTTTAACTTTCATGTTCTATTTATTTATAGCGATAAACTATTCTACCTTTTGATAAATCATACGGAGACATTTCTAATTTCACCTTGTCTCCAGGCAATATTTTGATATAGTGCATTCTCATTTTTCCTGATATATGCGCTATAATCTGATGCCCGTTTCCTAACTCAACTCGAAACATTGCATTAGATAATGCTTCTACTATTGTCCCATCCTGCTCTATCGATGCTTGTTTAGCCATTGTTTATTATTATTTAAGCAATTGCTACGTTTTGAGATCTTCCTTTAATTCTGCCTCCCTTCATCATACCTTCGTAATGTCTCATCAACAAATAACTTTCAATTTGTTGTAAAGTATCCAATATTACTCCAACCATGATCAATAATGATGTCCCTCCGAAAAATTGAGCAAAACTAGAACTTACTCCCGCAATAATTGCAAAGGCAGGCATAATTGCAACCAAAGCTAAAAACAACGATCCTGGGAATGTAATTTTAGTAAGTACATTGTCTATAAACTCAGAAGTTGATTTTCCAGGCTTAATCCCTGGTATAAATCCACCATTACGCTTCATATCATCAGCTATTTGATTTGGATTAACCGAAATAGCTGTATAAAAGAATGTAAATAATATGATCATAATGGCAAATGTCAAATTATATTGCCAAGACTGAAAATTTGAGAAAGTAGCTCCTATATATTGAGCTACATCACTTGATTCAGCAAAGTAGCTTGCTATCATTGCCGGTAAAAACATCAATGACTGAGCAAATATTATAGGCATTACGCCTGATGAATTTACTTTTAATGGTATGTATTGCCTCTGTCCTCCATAAACCTTATTACCTACCACTTGTTTCGCATATTGAACAGGTATTCTTCTCACTGCCTGAGTAAGTAGCACTACTCCCATAACAACAAAGAACAATGCAACAATCTCAATTATAAATATTAATGCCTGGCTCATTCCCCTTGTCATAGCCTCCAGATAAATGCTTCCCGGAAACCTGGAAATAATACCAATCATAATAAGCATTGAAATACCATTACCAATACCTTTATCCGTAATTTTCTCTCCCAGCCACATACAAAATATAGTGCCAGCAGTAAGAATAACTATTGAAGACACAGTAAATAAAGCCCTATTGCCTAGCATAATGGCTTCAGCAGGAATTGTAGCTGTGATATATGCACTGCCTTGTGCCAAGGTAATTGCAATTGTTAGTACTCTGGTAATTTGTGTAATCTTTTTCCTACCACTATCCCCTTCTTTCTGCAATTTTTGAAAATAAGGAACCGCCACCGTAAGCAACTGCAACACAATTGAAGCAGAAATGTAAGGCATAATACCTAAACCAAAAATTGAAGCTCTTTGGAATGCACCTCCTAAAAATGTGTTTAATAAACCAAAAATACCACTGGCTTCTGTTTGAAGCTGGTTAGGGTCAACACCTGGAAGTACAATAAAAGAACCTACTCTAAAAATAATCAGAAATCCTACAGTATTCAGAATCCTTATTCTTAGATCTTCAATTGTAAAAATGTTCTTTATGGTAGTAAAAAATTTTTTCATAAATTTTATAGAGCTGTAGCCTTACCTCCTTTACTCTCGATAGCTTCTACAGCTGATTTAGAAAAGTGATGAACTGTGATATCTACGGTCGCTGTTAACTCTCCTCTGCCCAACACTTTAACAATGTCCTTTTTCCCAGCCAAACCATTTTCTATCAAAGTTTCCATGGTTATTTCTTTCAACTTCAATTTATCAGCAAGTGACTGGATAATATCTAAATTAATAGGCTTAGTCTCCACTCTATTTGGACTTTTAAAACCAAATTTAGGAACTCTTCTTTGAAGTGGCATTTGGCCTCCTTCAAAACCTTCTTTACGAGAATAACCTGATCTGGATTGAGCACCTTTGTGACCTTTTGTAGAAGTACCACCTCTACCAGATCCTTGTCCTCTACCAATCCTCTTATTATTTTTTACTGACCCTTCAGCAGGTTTTAATGTATGTAACTTCATTTTCCTATCAATTATTTATTTTCAACAGAAACCAAATGATCGACCTTTTTGATCATTCCCTGAATCTGAGGAGTCAATTCTTTTTCTACAGATTTATTAATCCTACCAAGTCCTAAAGCTTTAATAGTCAACTTCTGCCTGCTAGGCCTGTTGATGGTACTCTTGGTTTGTGTAATTATTACTTTAGCCATTTTCTTATCCGTTAAAAACTTTAGACAATTCCACTCCTCTTTGCTGTGCAATGCTAAATGGATCTCTCATTTTATTTAATGCGTCAAAAGTAGCCTTTACCACGTTGTGCGGATTTGAAGAACCTTTAGATTTTGCAAGTACATCATGTACCCCAGCACTTTCCAAAACAGCACGCATCGCACCACCTGCGATAACTCCCGTACCGGGAGCAGCCGGTTTTAACAGCACAAATCCCCCACCAAATTTACCAAGAGATTCATGTGGAACGGTTCCCTTATGAACAGGCACCCTTACCAAATTTTTCTTAGCATCATCAATCCCTTTGGTAATTGAATCAGTGACTTCATTCGCTTTTCCCAAACCATAGCCAACAACACCATTTCCATCTCCAACTACTACTATAGCAGAAAAACTAAACCTTCTACCACCCTTCACAACTTTCGCTACCCTTTTGATAGCGACCACTTTCTCCTGAAGTTCTATCTCACTTGCCTTAATTGCTTTTATATTTGATTGCGACATAACTTATTAAAATTTAAGGCCTCCTTCTCTAGCACCTTCAGCAAGAGCTTTTACATTACCATGGTATGGATATCCTCCTCTGTCAAACACAACAGAACTGATACCACTTTCAGCGGCCTTTTCAGCCAATTTTTTTCCTACACTTTTAGATGCCTCTATATTTACGGAAGATTGCCCTACTTCAACAGTATTTGTAGCGACGAGCGTACGACCTGTTGCATCATCTATCAATTGAGCATAAATACTTTTGTTACTTCTATATACTGAGAGTCTAGGTCTATCTGCAGTTCCGCTAATTTTATTACGGATACCTCTGCGTATTCTAAGCCTTCTATTCGTTTTACTTATCGCCATCTTATTTATTATTTAGCAGCAGTTTTACCAGCTTTTCTTCTAACAAGTTCACCAACGAATCGAATACCTTTTCCTTTATAAGGTTCTACTTTTCTTAGTGATCTAATTTTTGCAGCAACCTCTCCAATCAGTTGTTTATCGCTGCTCTCCAATGTAACAATAGGATTCTTACCTTTGGCAGTTTCTGTAGTTACCTTTACTTCTTCAGGAATTTGAACATATATATTATGCGAATATCCCAAATTCAATTCCAGAAGATTCCCCTGATTTGCAGCCTTATAACCAACTCCCACAAGTTCCATTTCCTTCTTAAAACCATCATTTACTCCAATAACCATATTATTGATCAATGACCGGTAAAGTCCGTGAAGTGCCTTATGCCTCTTTTGTTCAGTCGGTCTCTCAACAGTAAAAGTTCCGTCTTCTACCTTAAGTATAAAGTCCGGGTCAATATCTCGTTCCAATGTGCCCTTAGGTCCCGTAACAGATATGTGATTCTTATCAACTTTAAGTGTCACTCCTGCTGGTATATCTATCGGCTTTTTTCCTATTCTAGACATTCGTTCCTATATTAATAAACATAACATAATACTTCTCCACCAATATGGAGTTCTTTGGCTTTCTTATTGGTGATCACTCCTTTCGAAGTGGACATAATAGCAATGCCTAAGCCGTTAAGCACCCTTGGTAGAGCTTCTGCACCAGCATATTTTCTAAGTCCCGGCTTACTTACTCTGGTAAGGTTTTCAATAGCAGAAAGTTTGGTCTGAGGGTTATATTTCAAAGCAATTTTAATAGTACCCTGAACACCATCATCTTCAAACTTATAGTTTTTTATAAAACCTTGTTCTTTCAACACTTTGGTAATCTCCTTTTTCATGTTGGACGCAGGCATTTCCACAATCCTGTGGTTTGCTTTAATTGCGTTTCTCAACCTTGTTAAATAATCTGCTATCGGATCAGTCATTACATTATTCTTTATACCCCCATTAAAAACAGGGCTGCAAAGTTAGTTAATTTTTCTTTATAAAATAATTTTACCAGCTCGATTTTGTTACTCCTGGTATTTTTCCTTCAGAAGCCATTTCTCTGAAGGTAACTCTGGAAATACCGAATTTTCTCATGTATCCCTTTGGTCTTCCTGTTAGTTTACACCTATTGTGTAATCTAACCCTAGATGAGTTTCTTGGTAATTTATCCAACCCTTCATAATCACCAGCCGCTTTTAGTGCAGCTCTTTTCTCAGCGTACTTCTCTACCAGTCTTTCTCTTTTTCTTTCTCTGGCCTTAATTGATTCTTTTGCCATATTAGTTTTTGTTTTTACCTGCGAAAGGCATACCGAAAGCCTTTAACAATTCGTAACTTTCTTCATCAGTAGTGGCAGTAGTCACAAATGTGATGTCCATACCAGAAATTTTACTTACTTTATCAATACTAATTTCAGGAAAGATAATTTGCTCTTTTACTCCTAAAGTATAATTACCTTTTCCATCAAACCCTTTATCTCTAATACCTCTAAAGTCTCTTACACGGGGAAGGGCTACAGTCATCAATCGGTCAAAAAATTCATACATTCTTTCTCCTCTCAATGTTACCCTTGCACCGATAGGCATCTCTTCTCTCAATTTGAAATTCGAGATTGATTTTTTAGCCTTAGTCGCAACTGCTTTCTGACCTGTGATCTGCGTCAATTCTTCAACACCAGCGTCAATCAGTTTTTTATCAGATACTGCAGCACCTATACCCTTGTTTACACAAATCTTAGTAATCTTAGGAACCTGCATTACTGACTTATACTCGAACTTGTCCTTCAATACAGGCACAACTTCGTTTAGATACTTATCTTTTAATCTAGGACTAGCCATTTTTTATTACCTCCCCGGTTTTTTTTGAGAATCTTTGTAATTTCTGATTTTCATCTTTTTTTCTACCAGTCTTAGTAGCTTCACCAGACGCTGGATCTACCAGCATCAAATTACTTAGATGAATCGAAGCTTCAACTTTCTTGATGCCTCCTTCCGGACTTTCGGCAGATGGCTTGTTATGCTTAGTAACCATATTCAAGCCTTCTACAATCGCCCTGTATTTTGATGGATATACTTCAAGTACTTTACCATTCTTTCCTCTTGAATTCCCGGCAATTACTTTAACTGTATCTCCTTTTTTTATATGCAATTTCATTTTTTATAAAATTTTATTGGCGGCTAACAATTACAGAACCTCAGGTGCTAATGAAACAATTTTCATGAATTGTTTTTCTCTAAGTTCTCTGGCAACAGGACCAAATATCCTTGTTCCCCTTGGTTCATCATTAGCTGTTAATAAAACAGCAGCATTATCTTCAAACCTGATGTATGAACCATCCTTTCTTCTTACCTCTTTCTTAGTCCTTACAACAACAGCTTTTGACACTGTGCCCTTTTTAAGGCTACTAGAGGACATAGCCGACTTAACAGATACTACTATCATGTCTCCTACAGAAGCATACCTTTTACCAGTACCTCCAAGGACTCTAATACAAAGCACTTCTTTTGCTCCGCTATTGTCTGCTACACTCAATCTTGATTCTTGCTGTACCATTTTATTTAGCTCTCTCTAAAATTTCAACTAATCTCCACCTTTTGTTTTTGCTCAAAGGCCTGGTTTCCATAACTTTCACAGTGTCTCCAATCCCACAATCGTTGTTTTCATCATGGGCGGCAAATTTCTTAGATTTACCAATAAATTTTCCGTAAATAGGGTGCTTCACCTTACGCTGTACCTCAATAGTGATAGTTTTTTCCATCTTATTGCTTACAACTTTACCGATTCTTTCTTTTCTTAAATTTCTGGTTTCCATGATGCCTTATTATTGAGCCAGTTCTTTTGCCCTGATTTCAGTGTTTAACCTTGCAACTAATTTTCTTGCTTCTTTTAACCTCATAGGGTTCTCAATTGGAGTAATTGAATGAGCAAATTTAAGCTTGCTTAAATTCTCATTTTCAGCAACCAATTTACTCCTTAGTTCTTCTATGGCTAAACCTTTAATTTCTGAATTTTTCATATCTATATAAACTTTCGGACTTCAAAAAATTATCAGGCCGTATAATCTCTTCGTACAACAAACTTTGTTCTGATAGGAAGTTTTTGCTGTGCCAACCTTAAAGCTTCCTTGGCCAATTCCATACTGATGCCAGCTGATTCGAATAGAATAGTTCCCGGTTTTACAACAGCTACCCAATATTCCGGAGCTCCTTTACCTTTACCCATCCTTACCTCTGCAGGCTTCTTGGTAATTGGTTTGTCCGGAAAAATTCTAATCCAAACTTGCCCTTCCCTTTTCATAGCCCTGGTCATAGCGATCCTGGAAGCTTCTATTTGCCTACTAGTGATCCAACCCGGCTCCAACGACTTAATACCAAATGCTCCGAACGCCAAAGTATGCCCTCTTTGAGCCAGACCCTTTACACGTCCTTTTTGCTTTTTCCTAAATTTGGTTCTTTTCGGTTGTAACATCTCTTTATCTTATTTATCCTAATGTTTCAAGGATTGATTAAATCAATTATTTCTTCTTCGTTTCGGCCCGTCATTTCTCCTTCTACCGCCACCACCAGCACCACCTTCGTTTGTTATTCCAATATTAGGAGAGAGGTCTCTTTTTCCAAAAATTTCTCCTTTGAATATCCATACCTTGATACCTATTTTACCATAAATAGTATGTGCTTCAGAAATGGCATAGTCAATGTCTGCTCTCAATGTGTGTAAGGGAATTCTACCTTCCTTATACTGCTCAGTTCTGGCCATTTCAGCACCACCTAACCGACCTGCCACTTTTATTTTAATTCCTTGTGCCCCCACTCTCATGGTTGAAGCAATAGCCTGCTTCATTGCTCTTCGGTAAGAAATCCTGGCTTTCAATTGCTGTGCTATAGACTCACCTACCAATACAGCGTCCAACTCAGGTCGTTTAATTTCAAAAATATTTATCTGAAGATCCTTACCTGTAATTCTCTTAAGTTCCTCTTTGATCTTATCTACCTCAGCACCACCTTTTCCAATTACTACTCCCGGCCTGGCAGTGTGGATTGTTAATGTGATTCTTTTGATCGTTCTTTCAATGACAACCTTAGATACTCCACCTTTAGGAATCCTAACGTTAACATAGTTTCTTATCTTCTGGTCTTCTACAAGTTTGTCTGCAAAAGATTTTCCACCGTACCAATTGGAATCCCATCCTTTTACAATACCTAACCTAAGTCCTACAGGGTTTACTTTTTGTCCCATTTGTATTAGTTTTCTGAATTTTCAGTATTTTCAATATTTTCAGAGACATTGTAGCTATCTACTACTAAAGTCACGTGATTAGATCTTTTTCTGATCCTATGCGCTCTTCCCTGTGGAGCTGGTCTAAGTCTCTTCAACATTCTCCCACTATCCACAAAAATTTCCTTCACATATAAATCTGCTTCTTCAAGCTTCTGATCTTCGTTTTTAGCCTCCCAGTTTGCAACCGCCGAAAGCAATAATTTATCAAGCCTGGCAGCACCTTGTTTAGCTTCAAATTTCAAAACATTGAGTGCGTTGTTTACCCTTTGACCTCTTACCAAATCAGCAACCACTCTCATCTTTCGAGGCGAAGTAGGTACGTTTTTAAGTTTTGCTACTGCTTCCATATTATCTTTTGCCTTTATCCTTTTTTGAAATATGACCTCTGAAATTTCTGGTTGGTGCAAATTCACCCAGCTTGTGACCTACCATATTTTCAGTTACAAACACAGGAATAAATTTGTTTCCGTTATGAACTGCAAAGGTAAGACCTACAAAATCTGGTGAGATCATTGACCTTCTTGACCAAGTCTTGATTACAGATTTTTTACCAGATTCCGCTATTGCATCAACCTTCTTTTCTAATCTAAAATCTATATAAGGCCCTTTTTTTAAAGATCTTCCCATTATTTTTTCCTTTTACTAATGATCATTTTATTCGAATATTTCTTAGGCGTTCTGGTTTTCTTACCTTTAGCATACAAACCAGTTCTTGACCTTGGATGACCTCCAGAAGACTTACCTTCTCCACCTCCCATAGGGTGATCCACGGGATTCATAGCCACACCTCTTACTCTAGGTCTTCTTCCTTTCCATCTATTCCTTCCAGCTTTACCCAATCTCACATTCATGTGATCAGAATTAGATACAGTACCAATAGTTGCAGTACACGTCACTAACACCATCCTCATTTCTCCAGAAGGAAGCTTTACAGTAGCATATTTCCCTTCACGAGCCAAAAGTTGCACATAGGTTCCGGCACTTCTTGCCATCGACGCTCCTTTACCAGGCTTCAATTCAACGTTGTGAATTATCGTACCTAAAGGAATCTCTGACAGAAACAAAGTGTTCCCAACTTCCGGGGCAACACCAGCACCTGAAACTACTTCCTGACCCACTTTTAATCCGGCAGGTGCAATAATGTATCTTTTTTCACCATCAGCATAATACAACAAAGCGATTCTTGCTGTACGCATTGGATCATATTCTATTGACTTTACCGTAGCAGGAATATTATGTTTTTCCCTTTTAAAGTCAATTTCTCTGATTTTCCTTTTGTGACCTCCACCTACATTTCGGATGGTCATTTTACCTGTATTGTTTCTACCTCCCGTACGGTGTACAGATTTAGTCAAAGACTTCTCAGGAGTAGATGTAGTAATCTCAGTAAAAACCGGAGCGACTCTGAATCTTTGTCCTGGGGTTGTAGGTTTTAGTTTCTTAACTGCCATTTGTATCTATATTTATACTGCGCCGTAAAAGTCTATAATTTCTCCTTCAGCCACCTGAACGATAGCCTTCTTGTATGAAGATGTGCTTCCTGCTATCACTTTAGATTTGGTGTACTTTGATTTAGATTTACCAGCATACACCATCGTGTTAACACTTTCTACAGTGACTCCATAAGCTTTCTCGACCGCCTTTTTTATCTCCACTTTATTAGCACTTTTGTCCACTACAAATCCGTATTTACCACTTTCATTCATGGCAGACATTTTCTCAGTTACTAATGGTTTCTTTAAAATACTCATCTTACTTACTTAATAAGTTTACAATTTTCTCTATGGCTCCCTCGCACAACAACAACCTATCAGCTTTCAACAGATCATATGTATTAATACCATCCACAGTGGTTACAGAAGCATTCTTCAAGTTTCTACTTGACAAAACAACATTCTTATCATCTTGGCTTAACACCAATAGTGTCTTCTTATCAGAAACAGAAAGGTTAGTAAGTAATCCTGTATAGCTTTTTGTTTTTGGAGCATCAAAAGAGAAATCTTCCAAAACAGAAATTTCTTTATCGTTTGCCTTATAACTCAGTGCTGACTTTCTAGCTACGTCTTTTAGCTTCTTATTCAACTTAATAGTGTAGTTTCTTGGTCTGGGTCCAAAAACTCTACCTCCACCTCTGAAAACAGGAGACTTTATACTACCAGCTCGTGCTGTACCTGTTCCCTTTTGTTTCTTTATCTTTCTTGTAGAGCCAGTTATTTCAGCCCTTTCTTTCGACTTGTGCGTACCTTGTCTCTGATGGGCTAGATATTGTTTTACATCAAGGTATATAGCGTGATCATTTGGTTCTATTCCAAATATATCTTTAGATAACTCAACTTTCCTGCCGGTATCTTCTCCGTTACTGCTTAGTACTGAAACTTTCATAATTACTTCTCAATTATTACAGTTGAATTTTTAGAACCAGGAACCGAACCACTAACCAGGATTAGATTCTTTTCAGGTATGATCTTCATTACCTGTAGGTTTGTAATCTTTACTCTATCTCCTCCGGTTCTTCCCGCCATTCTCATTCCTTTGAAAACCCGAGCCGGGTAAGAAGCTCCACCGACAGATCCAGGTGCTCTAAGTCTATTGTGCTGACCATGAGTAGCCTGTCCAACACCACCGAAATTATGTCTCTTAACAACGCCCTGAAAACCTTTACCTTTAGATTTACCTATAACATCAACAAAATCTTCTTCTTTGAAAACATCGCCCACATTAATAGTATTACCCAGCTCAACCTGACCTTCAAATTCTTCTCTGAAATCTCTAAACTCTATTACCTCCATCTTAGGAGTAGTTTGAGCTTTAGAAAAATGACCTTTGAGCGCCTTAGGCGTGTTCTTCTCCTTACGTTCTCCATAAGCGAGCTGAACAGCAGTATAACCATCTGTCTCTTCATTCTTTACTTGCGTTACTACGCAAGGACCAGCTTCAATCAGCGTGCATACGACGTTACGTCCATCGGCACTATAAATGCTAGTCATCCCTATTTTTTTTCCTATTATACCAGACATTGTAGTATCTAAATTCTTTATAAAAAAGTGCGGCTCAAAGCCGTTCCTGTGAAAAGGACTGCAAAGATAGCGATTCTAAATTTGCAGTCAAAATATTCGTAATAAATATTAAAAATATATTTAGACAAAAAAAGAACCAATAAATTCTCCATTATTGGCTCTTTCAATGCAATTAATATTCTTAATCAGACTTTAATCTCTACGTCAACTCCACTTGGTAACTCAAGTTTCATTAAAGCATCAACTGTCTTCGCACTGTTGGAATAAATATCCACCAGCCTTTTGTAAGTACAAAGCTGAAACTGCTCTCTTGACTTCTTGTTTACGTGGGGAGATCTAAGTACAGTAAACTTCTCTTTAACAGTAGGAAGGGGTATTGGCCCACTCACTACAGCTCCCGTAACTTTTACTGCTCTTACGATTTTCTCTGATGATTTATCAACCAAATTGTGATCGTAAGACTTAAGTTTTATTCTAATTTTCTGATTCATAATCTTTATTCAATTTAAGCTGGCTGGCCTTTAACATCCGCAATCACTGTATCGGCGATATTTTTTGGTACACTGTAATAGTGCGAAAATGTCAGAGAAGCAGTTGCTCTACCTGAGGTGATAGTCCTCAAATCAGTAACATATCCAAAAAGTTCAGACAAAGGAACATCAGCTTTTATTACCTGAGAAACTCCTCTTGTATCCATGCCTTTCATAAGACCTCTACGCTTGTTAAGATCTCCCGTAACGTTTCCTGTATATTCATCAGGAGTAACTACTTCAACAGCCATAATAGGCTCCAACAATACCGGATTTGCTTTTTTAGCGGCTTCTCTAAACCCCATTCGTGCTGCCAATTCAAAAGAAAGTGCATCGGAATCCACGTCGTGGAAAGATCCATGATACAATCTTACTTTCATATCATCTACAGGATATCCGGCTAAAGGCCCATTAGTCATTGCCTGTTTGAATCCTTTTTCAATCGCAGGAATGAATTCTTTAGGAATAACACCACCCACAATATTGTTAACAAACTGCAAGCCTGTTCCTTCAAAATCTTCGTCTTTAGGTCCTAATTCGAATACGATATCAGCAAATTTACCACGTCCACCAGATTGTTTTTTGTAAACTTCTTTGTGTTCTACAGTAGTTTGTAATGCTTCTTTATACGCTACCTGAGGAGCTCCCTGATTGATTTCAACCTTAAACTCTCTCTTCAATCGGTCTATAATAATATCAAGGTGAAGTTCTCCCATCCCTTTAAGAATGGTCTGGCCTGTTTCGTGGTTTGTTTCTACAACCAAGGTAGGATCTTCCTCAACCAGTTTCGAAATACCCATTCCCAGTTTATCTACATCAGCCTGAGCTTTAGGCTCAATAGCATAACCAATAACCGGATCTGGAAACACCATAGATTCTAAAACAATCTTGTTTTTTTCATCACAAAGTGTATCGCCAGTTTTGATATCTTTAAATCCTACTACAGCAGCAATGTCCCCACAATGCAAAGAATCAATTTGATTTTGCTTGTTGGCGTGCATCTGGAATATTCTGGATATTCTTTCTTTTTTTCCTGTCCTTGAATTGTGTACATAAGAACCTGAATCCAAATGTCCAGAATATGACCTTACGAAACACAATCTCCCAACAAATGGGTCGGTTGCAATTTTAAATGCCAATGCAGCAAAAGGAGCATCAAAATCAGGCTTTCTGGATACAGCTTCTTCAGTGTCTGGATTTGTTCCTACTATGCTATCCCTATCTAGAGGGGATGGAAGCAATTCCATTACATAATTAAGCATTGTTTGAACACCCTTATTCTTAAAGGCTGATCCGCACAACATTGGTACAAATGCCAAATCAATTGTTGCAGCCCTCAAAGCAGCTACTATTTCATCTCTAGTGATGGAATCCGGATCTTCGAAATATTTCTCCATCAACTTTTCGTCATACTCAGCAACAGACTCTACAAGTAAATCCCTGTACTCTTTCACTTCGTCAACCATATCAGCAGGGATTTCTATTTCTTCGAAAGTCATTCCCATATCTTCCTCGTTCCAGATAAGTGCTTTGTTTTCAACAAGGTCAACTACTCCTTTGAACGTCTCCTCAGCTCCGATAGGTAATTGTAAAGGAACAGCTTTGGTTCCTAACATTTCTTTTACCTGCTTACACACTTTCAAGAAGTCAGCTCCGGCTCTATCCATTTTATTGACAAAGCCAATTCTTGCAACTTTATAGTTGTCTGCCAATCTCCAGTTAGTTTCTGATTGTGGTTCTACCCCATCGACAGCACTAAATAAGAAAACCAGACCATCAAGAACCCTCAACGAACGATTTACCTCTACGGTAAAATCCACGTGACCGGGAGTATCAATAATGTTGATGTGATAACTATCACCTTTGTAAGGCCAGAACACTGTAGTTGCAGCTGAAGTAATGGTGATACCTCTCTCCTGCTCCTGTGCCATCCAATCCATAGTAGCCGCACCATCGTGAACCTCTCCTATTTTGTGACTTACTCCTGTATAATATAGAACACGTTCAGTAGTAGTAGTTTTACCTGCATCAATATGAGCAGCAATTCCAATATTACGCGTGTATTTTAAATCTCTTTTTGCCATCGGGGTAATTCCTATTAAAATCTGAAGTGTGAGAATGCTTTATTTGCATCTGCCATTCTGTGGGTATCATCTTTCTTCTTCACAGCAGCTCCTTCTCCTTTTGATGCAGCTATTATCTCAGCTGCCAATCTTTCTTTCATTGTCTTTTCACCGCGTGCTCTAGAGTATGAGATCATCCATTTGATCCCTAGTGAAGTTTTTCTTGCGGGCCTGACCTCAATAGGAACCTGAAATGTAGCACCTCCAACTCTCCTACTCTTCACTTCTACAGAAGGCATGATGTTGTTTAATGCTTTTTTCCAAGTATCAAGACCATTCTCACTTGTTTTTTCTTCTACAATTGCTATCGCATCATAGAAAATAGAATAAGCAATACTCTTCTTCCCGTCAACCATCAGGTAGTTCACAAACTTAGATACTAAAGTATCTTTAAACTTGGGATCAGGAAGAATATATCTCTTCTTTGGTTTAGCTTTTCTCATTTTTTATTTATTGATAATTATTTTTTATCTTTTGGCCTCTTAGCACCGTATTTAGACCTTCTTTGCAACCTGCCACTTACTCCAGCGGTATCAAGTGCTCCTCTAATGATGTGGTATCTTACACCTGGCAAATCTTTCACCCTTCCTCCTCTGATCAATACAATAGAGTGCTCTTGAAGGTTGTGACCTTCTCCAGGAATATAGGCATTTACTTCTTTACCATTGGTCAACCTAACTCTGGCCACTTTTCTCATTGCCGAATTAGGCTTTTTAGGAGTGGTGGTGTACACTCTGGTACAAACCCCCCTACGCTGAGGACAAGAATCCAAAGCTGGAGATTTTGATTTTGACACCAAAGTTTTTCTACCTTTTCTTACTAATTGCTGTATAGTAGGCATTTACTTATATTTTAATATTAATTCTTTCCTTTTAAAAATCGGAACGCAAAAATAGGGATAAAATATTCTAAACAAAATATCTTTCAGAAAGATTTTGAAATTGCCAGAAATAAGTTTTATGAATCCGGATACTCCTGATTCAATTCGTGCATTATGCCAGGGATTTCAAAACCATTTATCTACTCTAATGAAGGCGTATCTATAATTTGATTTAGTCCTTACAGTAAAAAAGGACTGAAGATTTACATCCTCAGTCCTTCAAAAAATTTCTAATCAATACCACTAAGCCTCTCCGATTGTTCCGCCAAAATTCATAGGGAATTTTGGTGAATCATCTACCTGCTTAATAGGACCGAAAGTTTTTTCATACTTATGTATATTCTCTTGAAGAGCCATCAACAATCTTTTAGCATGTTCAGGAGTAACAACTACTCTTGACTTAACTTTTGCTTTTGGAACACCAGGCATTAATCGGATAAAATCGATCACAAACTCAGAATTAGAATGGGCAATCATAGCCAAATTGGCATATACTCCCTCAGCTATTTCTTCGGATAATTCTATATTGATTTGTCCTGTTTGTTGTTTGGCTTTTCCTTCCTCTTCTTTATTACTCATTTTCACTCAATTCTACAGATCTGTTGAAACTTTCTTTCGAAGCTACCAAAGTATCGTATTCCTCTTGAGAACCTACTATTAATTCCTGAAATTCTCTTTGACCAGTTCCTGCTGGTATTAAATGTCCAACGATTACGTTTTCTTTCAAACCAATCAAATGATCCCTCTTGCCTCTGATAGAGGCTTCACTCAATACTTTAGTAGTTTCCTGAAATGACGCTGCAGATATAAAACTCTGAGTAGCCAATGATGCCTGGGTAATCCCTTGCAACCTGGGCTCAGATACTGCCGGAGCAGCATTTCTTACCTGAACAATCTTCAGGTCTCTTCTTCTAAGGCTTGAGTTTTCATCTCTAAGCATTCTGGTAGTAATAATTTGACCCGGTTTAACGTTTTCAGAATCCCCAGCGTCCGATACAACTTTTTGATCCAAAACAGAATCATTTTCTTCCATGAAAATATGCTTATCAACAATTTGCCCCGGTAAGAAACTAGTATCACCAGCATCAAGAATATTCACTTTTTGCATCATTTGGCTAACTATCGTTTCAATGTGCTTATCATTGATCTTCACACCTTGCAATCTATATACTTCTTGTATTTCATTAACCAAGTATTCCTGAACTGCTGTTGGCCCTTTAATAGCCAATATATCAGCAGGAGTAACAGCACCATCAGAAAGAGAATAACCTGCTTTCACAAAGTCATTGTCCTGAACCAGAATGTGCTTGGAAAGCGATACCAAATACCTCTTTTTAACCCCATCCTTAGACTCAATAAATATTTCCCTGTTTCCTCTTTTGATACCTCCATAGGTTACAACTCCATCAATCTCACTTACAACAGCAGGGTTAGATGGGTTTCTCGCTTCAAACAGCTCCGTTACTCTGGGAAGACCTCCAGTAATATCTCTGGATTTCCCCATCATCCGGGGTATTTTTACCAATATCTGTCCTGCCTTCACCTTATCTCCTTCTTCTACTGATAAGTGGGCTCCAACAGGAATATTGTAAGACTGTTCATTCTCACCACTTTCTACTATTATAGAAGGGTTCTTTGTTTTATCCTTAGTATCAATAATTACTTTCTCTCTGTGCCCGGTCTGATCGTCAGATTCTTCTTTGTAAGTAATACCTTCTACAATGGATTCAAATGCTACGGTACCATCAAAAGCAGATAAAATCACTGCATTATAAGGATCCCAGTGAAACAACCTATCTCCTTTAGTAACCTTAGCTTTGTCTTTTACATTGATAAATGCACCATAAGGAACGTGATTGGTAATTAATACTTTTTTAGAAGCAGGATCTATAATTCTAACTTCACCTGAACGTCCCATTACCACATCCACTTTTTCCTTGTCTCCATTGGTAGTGGTTACTGAGCGCAAATCTTCAAACTCTACTATTCCATCAAACTTAGCAATAATACTAGCCTCAACAGCAATGTTAGATGCAGTACCCCCAACGTGGAACGTCCTCAAAGTAAGCTGCGTACCAGGCTCACCTATAGACTGGGCGGCAATGACTCCAACAGCCTCGCCCTTCTGAGCCATATTTCCTGTTGCCAGGTTTCGACCGTAACATTTGCTACAGATTCCTTGTTTGGTTTCACAAGTCAATACGGACCTGATTTCAACTTCTTCTATACTGGTAGCTTCAATTTTTGCTGCAATACTTTCAACTATTTCTTCGCCAGCACCTACTAAAAGTTCTTCTGTAATTGGATCATATACATCATGTACAGAAACCCTACCCAAAATTCTTTCTGACAATGGTTCAACAATATCTTCATTGTCTTTAAGTGCAGTAACGGACAACCCTCTCAAAGTCCCGCAATCTTCTTCATTAACCACCACATCCTGAGCTACGTCAACAAGTCTTCTGGTTAAGTAACCAGCATCTGCAGTTTTAAGAGCTGTATCTGCAAGACCTTTTCTTGCACCGTGAGTAGAAATAAAATACTCGATTACATCCAGTCCTTCTTTAAAGTTAGACAGAATAGGGTTTTCAATGATCTCACCTACTGAACCTTGCAAGTTCTTTTGGGGTTTTGCCATAAGCCCCCTCATTCCGCCAAGTTGACGAATTTGCTCTCTCGATCCCCTCGCACCTGAGTGCATCATCATAAAAATTGAATTGAAGCCCTGGTCTTCTTCTTCCAATTGCTTCATCAGGGTGCCTGTAAGTAAAGAGTTTATTCTTGTCCAGATATCAATTACCTGGTTGTATCTTTCATTATCAGTAATAAGCCCCATTTGATAATTGGCCCATACTGCTTCTACCTCTTCTTTGGCCTGAGCTACCAACTTCTCTTTCTCTTGAGGAATTTTGATATCACCAAGTCCCATAGACAACCCACCTTTATAAGCAGACTGAAATCCAAGTGTTTTAATATCATCCAGGAAGTTGGCCGTTCTAGCCATACCTGAAATATTAAATACCATGGAAATAATTTTCTGAAGCTTCTTTTTAGTCAAAAGCTCATCAACATACCCAACCTCTTCCGGAACAAACTGATTGAAAATAACACGTCCTGCTACCGTCTCTATTATTTTGGTTTCAAGCTCTCCATTTTCGTTCCTTACTTTTGTTCTTACTTTAATATAAGCATGCTTGGAAAGTTGTTCTTCATTGATGGCAATGATTACTTCTTCTGCACTATAGAAAATTCTTCCTTCACCCTTTACAGGTGTTTCTTCAGTTCCTCTTCTTCCTTTAGTCACATAATAAAGACCCAATACCATGTCCTGAGATGGTACAGTAATAGGAGCTCCATTGGCAGGGTTTAGAATATTATGAGAAGCCAACATCAATAAGGACGCTTCCAATACAGCCTCATGCCCAAGAGGCACATGAACCGCCATCTGGTCACCATCAAAATCGGCATTGAATGCCGTACAAGCCAATGGGTGCAACTGAATTGCTTTTCCTTCAATCATTTTAGGCTGAAATGCCTGAATACCCAATCTGTGAAGTGTTGGAGCCCTGTTTAGTAATACAGGATGCCCTTTCAATACATTTTCAAGGATATCCCAAATTACAGGATCTTTTCTATCGACAATTTTCTTAGCAGACTTTACGGTCTTTACTATCCCTCTTTCAATCAGTTTTCTGATAATGAATGGTTTGAAAAGTTCTGCAGCCATACCCTTTGGAAGACCACATTCATGCATCTTCAACTCAGGGCCAACAACAATTACAGAACGGCCAGAATAATCTACCCTTTTACCAAGTAAGTTTTGACGGAATCTACCCTGCTTACCTTTAAGCATATCACTCAAAGATTTCAAAGCTCTGTTTCCATCAGATCTTACTGCATTCACTTTTCTTGAATTGTCAAACAAAGAATCAACGGCTTCCTGAAGCATTCTTTTTTCATTCCTTAGAATTACTTCCGGAGCTTTAATGTCAATCAGTCTCTTTAACCTGTTGTTTCTTATAATTACTCTTCGGTACAAATCATTAAGATCCGAAGTGGCAAAACGACCTCCATCTAATGGAACCAATGGCCTTAGTTCTGGTGGAATAACAGGAACCATTTTGATAATCATCCATTCCGGCTTGTTCTCAATACGTGTTTTTGCCTCTCTGAATGCTTCAACAACTTTCAACCTCTTAAGAGCTTCCGCTTTTCTTTGCTGAGATGTATCAGTAGCTGCCTGATGTCTTAATTCATAAGACAATTCATCCAACTTGATTTTTGATAATGCATGTTCCAAAGCATCAGCACCCATCTTGGCGATGAATTTTTGAGGATCTTCATCATCAAGCATTTGGTTTTCTCTTGGAAGTTTATCTAAAATATCCAGGTATTCATCTTCCGTTAAGAAATCAAATTTATTGATTCCATCTTCTTCCTTCGCTCCAGGCTGAATTACAAGATACCTTTCATAATAGATAATTTGATCCAACTTCTTAGTAGGAATACCAAGAAGGTAACCAATTTTATTTGGCAAAGACTTAAAGTACCATATATGTGCCACAGGAACCACCAATTCGATGTGTCCCATTCTCTCTCTTCTTACCTTTTTCTCAGTAACTTCAACACCACATCGATCACAGATGATACCTTTATATCGTATCCTTTTGTATTTACCGCAATGACATTCCCAATCTTTTACAGGTCCAAAGATTCTTTCACAAAACAAACCTCCCATCTCGGGTTTGTATGTTCTGTAATTTATGGTTTCAGGTTGAGTAACCTCACCATGAGAACTTTCCAGAATAGATTCGGGAGAAGCCAAACTAATTGTTACTTTAGAAAAGTCAACGTTCAGCTTTTTATTTTTTCTGAATGCCATAATTTATATTTATGTTAAGCAGCCACAAGGCTGTGAGTTCAAATAATAATTAATCTAAAGTAATTTCCAGAGCAAGCCCCCTCAATTCATGAACCAATACATTGAAAGATTCAGGAATATTAGGCTTATTCATATTCTCGCCTTTAACGATAGCTTCATATGCTTTTGCTCTACCAATTACGTCATCCGATTTAATGGTTAGGATTTCCTGAAGTACATGCGCTGCACCAAATGCCTCAAGTGCCCAAACTTCCATTTCCCCAAATCTCTGTCCACCAAACTGAGCTTTACCACCCAATGGCTGTTGAGTAATCAAAGAATATGGCCCAATTGACCTTGCGTGCATTTTGTCATCTACTAAGTGACCTAATTTCAACATATAGGCTACCCCAACTGTTACTGGTTGATCAAACCTTTGACCAGACAGACCGTCGTAAAGGTAGGTTCTTCCGTATTCAGGAAGTCCGGCTTCAGCCAACTCAGCAGCTACCTCTTCCATACTTGCCCCATCAAAAATTGGTGTAGCATACTTTTTACCTAATTGAAGTCCGGCCCAAGCCAGTACAGTTTCATAAATCTGACCAATATTCATCCTTGATGGTACACCGAGTGGATTCAATACTATGTCCATTGGAGTTCCATCTTCAAGGAACGGCATGTCCTCTTCCCTTACAATCCTCGCAACTACACCTTTGTTTCCATGACGACCAGCCATCTTATCACCTACTTTTAGTTTACGTTTTTTAGCAACATAAACCTTGGCAAGTTTTACAATACCAGCAGGAAGTTCATCTCCAACTTCAAGAGTAAATCTTTCTCTTTTGAATATTCCACCAATTTCATATCTTTTCTTCACAAAGTTTTTAACCAACTCCACTACAAGGTCATTAATCACCTGATCACTCGTCCAGTTCTCAAGAACTAAGTCTGCTATTAAGTTTACCTCCTGAGGAACATGGTAGTTACTTTCGTCTCTGTAAATATTCTTTTGAGGAAATAGATTCTCTTCGATGTTTTTAGCAGTGAATTTTACACCTTTCGATATAACTTCTTCACCAAATTTGTGTCTAATTCCTTCACAGGTTTTTCCTCCTAGGAGTTTCACCATCTTCTCAATCATTTCAGTACGAAGTTCACTCAACTCTTGAGCGTATCGACTTTTCAAGATTTCAACTTCTCTCTTAGATTTAGCTCTAAGATCCTTGTCCTTTCTTGGCCTTGAAAATAGTTTGGTGTCAATTACTACTCCTCTCAGCGATGGAGATGCCTTCAAAGAAGCATCTTTTACATCACCTGCTTTATCACCAAAAATGGCGCGAAGCAATTTTTCTTCAGGAGTAGGATCCGTTTCTCCTTTTGGAGTAATCTTTCCAATAAGAATATCTCCTTCCTTGATTTCAGCACCAATTCTTATGATTCCGTTTTCATCAAGGTTTTTAACAGCATCTTCACTTACGTTTGGAATTTCAGAAGTTAATTCTTCCTCGCCCCTTTTAGTATCTCTTACCTCCAGGTCAAACTCTTCAATATGAAGTGATGTGAATACATCATTTCTAACTACTCTTTCAGAAATAACAATCGCATCCTCAAAGTTGTATCCCTGCCAAGGCATATATGCAACCCTCAGGTTTCTTCCCAATGCCAACTCTCCATTTTCTGTAGCAAAACCTTCAACCAAAGGCTGACCAGGAACTACTTTATCTCCCTTCAACACAATAGGCTTCAAGTTGATACAAGTATCCTGATTGGTTCTTCTAAACTTGATAAGGTCATAAGTAATGTACTCGGTATCAAAGGAAACCAGACTTTCGTTTTCACTAACATCATATTTTACAATGATCTTCTTAGCATCAACATAAGTAATCTCTCCGTTTCCTTCCGATAATATCAAAGACCTTGAATCCAATGCAACTCTTGATTCGAGACCAGTACCAACAATAGGAGCCTGGGGTTTCATCAATGGAACAGCTTGGCGCTGCATGTTTGATCCCATCAGGGCTCTGTTTGCATCATCATGCTCAAGGAATGGAATCATAGAAGCGGCCACAGAGACAATCTGATTAGGTGCTACATCCATGTACTTTACATCCTTAGGATCAACTACAGGGAAATCACCCTCATATCTGGCTTTAACCTTATCATTAATAAACTCACCATTGTCTTTAACAGGAGCATTCGCCTGCCCAATATTGTGAGTATCTTCTTCCTCTGCAGTCAGATATTCAACATCGCTGGTCATATTGACCTTGCCATTTTCTACCTTTCTGTATGGAGTTTCAATGAATCCCATTCCATTCACCTTTGCATGAACGCAAAGAGAAGAAATCAAACCAATGTTTGGTCCTTCCGGAGTTTCAATGGTACACAATCTACCATAGTGGGTATAGTGCACATCTCTTACTTCAAAACCAGCTCTTTCTCTTGAAAGGCCACCCGGTCCTAAAGCAGACATTCTTCTCTTATGAGTAATTTCAGCCAATGGATTCGTTTGATCCATAAACTGAGACAACTGGTTGGTGCCAAAGAATGAGTTGATCACAGAAGACAATGTTCTCGCATTGATCAGGTCAATTGGTTTAAATTCTTCATTGTCCCGAACGTTCATTCTTTCCTTAATGGTACGAGCCATTCTGGAAAGTCCAACACCAAATTGAGAATACAATTGCTCTCCTACTGTTCTTACTCTTCTGTTACTCAAGTGATCAATATCATCAACTACAGCTTTGGAGTTGATCAATCCGATCAAATACTTCACAATAAGAATAATATCCTCAGTGGTCAAAGTCCTTGCCTCATTGTCAAGGCTTAGGCCTAATTTTTTATTTATTCTATATCTGCCAACTTCTCCAAGATCATACCTTTTATCACTAAAGAATAAATTATTGATAATGTCTCGGGCAGTTTGCTCATCAGGAGCCTCTGTATTTCTAAGTTGACGATAAATCTGCTCTACAGCTTCTTTTTCAGAATTTGAATTATCCTTTTGGAGCGTATTGTAGATTATGGAATAGTCAGTGATATTTACATCTTTCTTATGAAGAATGATAGACTTTGAACCTGAATCCAATATAGTCTCTATATCTTCTTCATTCACTATAGAGTCCCTTTCAAGGATAACTTCATTTCTGTCGATAGAAACAACCTCACCTGTATCTTCATCCACAAAATCCTCCGTCCAGGTTCTTAAAACCCTTGCAGCAAGTTTCCTTCCTATAACTGATGTCAGATTCTTTTTATCAGCTTCTACCTCTTCAGAAAGACCAAATAAATCTAAGATGTCTTTGTCATACCCATAACCTATTGCTCTAAGCAAAGTTGTTACAGGGAATTTCTTTTTCCGGTCGATATAAGCATACATGACGTTATTTACATCTGTAGCAAATTCGATCCAGGAACCTCTAAAAGGAATAATCCTGGCAGAGTAAAGTTTCGTTCCATTGGTGTGTTTACTTTGTGCAAAGAACACTCCAGGAGATCTGTGTAGCTGAGAAACTATAACCCTTTCTGCCCCATTGATCACGAAAGATCCCTTAGCTGTCATATATGGTATATTTCCTAAGAAGACCTCTTGTTCAATAGTCTCAAAGTCATCATTGTCTTCGTCATTACATGACAATTTCAATTTGGCCTTTAGAGGTACAGAATAAGTTAAGCCTCTGTCGATACACTCATCAACATTGTATTTTGGAGGATCTACAAGGTAGTCGATAAATTCCAACAAAAAATTATCCCTGGAATCACTAATGGGAAAATTTTCTGAAAATACTTTAAAAAGACCTTCTTGAATTCTTCTTTCAGCAGGGGTCTCTAACTGGAAAAAATCTTTAAACGATTGTAATTGAACATTTAAAAAATCAGGGTAATCAATCACTGATTTTATAGAAGAAAAATTAATTCTTCCAGTTTTAGTTTTATTAGCCAAAGCTTTATTGTTTTAGTTAATAATCTTCGAAAAGTAATTATTTGATAGAAACAGGAAAAGACCTGATCCCGATATCAGTCGGGAGCAGGTCTAAAAATCTTAGGCCTATAGCTCTCTGCAGGCCAAACTATTAATTCAACTCTACTTCAGCACCAGCTTCTTCCAGTTGTTTCTTAAGCCCTTCAGCTTCGTCTTTTGCCACACCTTCTTTTACTGCTTTTGGAGCACCGTCAACCAATTCTTTAGCTTCTTTCAATCCAAGACCAGTTAATTCTTTTACAAGCTTAACTACTGCTAGTTTAGCTCCTCCTGGTGATTTCAAGATTACATCAAAAGAGCTTTTTTCTTCAGCAGCAGCTTCTCCACCACCCGCAGCAGCCACAGCCACAGGAGCAGCAGCAGCAGCTGGCTCAATTCCATACTCGTCTTTCAATATTCCAGCTAATTCATTTACTTCTTTTACAGTTAAGTTAACCAACTGCTCAGCGAATGTTTTTAAATCTGCCATTTTACCTTAATAATTAAAAATTAATAAATTGATACCTAAATTTAACGTTCCGACAATGTTTTAACCAGACCTGCAATAGTGTTTCCTCCACTTTGAAGAGCAGAAACAACATTTTTGGCAGGTGATTGTAACAATCCGATAACTTCACCAATAAGCTCATTCTTAGATTTGAAATTGCTCAATACAGCTAGTTGATCTTCACCAATAAAGAGATCGTATTCGATGGAAGCCCCTTTAAGTTTTGGTCGGTCTTTACTGTCTTTTTTCTTAAATTCTTTTAAAAGTTTTGCAGGTTCACTTGCGTTTTCACCTGAAAACATTACTCCTGAAAATCCTTTTAACACAGATTCATCCAATGCAGAAAAATCAGCATCAATAGTTTCCAGAGCTTTTTTGATAAGAGTATTTTTAATCACTCTATACTCAATTCCTTTTTCAAAGCACTTTCTCCTAAGTTGATTTACTTCAGCTACAGTCAATCCTGATGCATCAGTAAAGTAGAAACTCATATTGTCTTTGAATTTCTGAGAAATTTCTTCAATTATAACTGCTTTGTCTTCTCTTTTCATTTTCTTTTAACTTATTTGACTCTAAATATAAGAGCCAAGGTGTTAAGTAAATTTTACAATCCAGAAATTGTGGATTTATCAATAGAAATACCCTTACTCATAGTACTAGACATATTGATTGTCCTGAAATAAGTACCTTTTGCTGAAGCTGGTTTTAATTTTCCGATAGTTTGAATCAATTCCAAGGCATTCTCTTTTATCTTTTCAGGAGTAAAAGACACCTTACCAATACTGGCATGTATTATTCCAAATTTATCTACCTTAAAGTCAATTTTACCAGACTTTACTTCACCAACAGCTTTAGCCACATCAAGAGTTACAGTTCCTGATTTAGGATTTGGCATCAAACCTCTAGGCCCTAATACCCTACCAATTCTACCCACTTTTGCCATCACAGTAGGCATAGTGATAATAACATCAATATCAGTCCAGCCTTCTTCGATTTTCTTGATATAATCATCCAGTCCAACGTGATCAGCACCTGCATCTTTAGCTTCTTGCTCTTTATCAGGAGTACACAATACAAGAACTCTAACGTCCTTACCCGTACCATGAGGTAATGCCACCACGCCTCTTACCATTTGATCAGCCTTCCTTGGATCAACACCCAGCCTAATATCAACATCCACAGATGCATCAAATTTAGTTGTGGTAATATCCTTTACAATTTTAGAAGCATCATCCAATGAGTATTCTACAGTTGGATCATATTTCTCCAGTGCTGATTTTTGATTTTTTGTCAACTTTGCCATCTTTCTAAAAATTAGGCCCAAGGGGCAGTACCTTTAACATTTATTCCCATACTTCTTGCCGTACCTGCTACCATTTTCATAGCTGCTTCGATCTCAAAAGCATTTAAATCAGCCATTTTAGTCTCAGCAATTTCTTTTACCTGATCCCAGGTCACAGATCCTACTTTAATACGGTTTGGTTCAGCTGATGCTTTTTTAAGCTTCGCAGCACTCATCAACAACACTGCCGCCGGAGGTGTTTTGATTACAAAATCAAACGACTTATCCGCATAGATAGTAATCAATACAGGCAATACCTGCCCAGGTTTATCCTGTGTCCTGGCATTGAACTGCTTACAAAAATCCATTATGTTAAGCCCTTTACTACCAAGAGCAGGTCCAACCGGAGGAGATGGGTTTGCCGCACCACCTTTAACTTGTAATTTTAAGTATCCACTAATTTCCTTAGCCATTTTACTCAGTTTTTTCTACTTGTATATAATTAAGTTCAACCGGGGTATTTCGTCCAAAGATTTTCACCATAACATTCAGCTTCTTTCTTTCTTCAAAGACTTCTTCTACAGCCCCCGTAAATCCACTAAACGGACCATCCATTACTTTTACAGTTTCACCTATAATAAATGGTGTATCTAGTTTCTCTTCAAATTCATCAACCTCCTCTACCTTTCCTAGTATTCTATTCACCTCTCCTTGACGTAGTGGAACAGGTACTTTTGATGGGCCACCAGCATCGTTGGAACCCAAAAAACCTATTACTCCAGGAATATTAGTGATAGTATGTTGTACTTCTCCATGATTTATATCCGCAGAAATTAAAACATACCCAGGAAAGAAATTTTTCTCACGAACTCTTTTCTTCCCATTCCTCATCTCATACACCTTTTCAGAAGGGATAAGTACCTGAGGAATATAGTCCACTAAACCTGTTCTAACTATCTCGTTATCAAGGTAATTCTTTACCTTTCTCTCCTGACCGCTGACAGCACGTACAACGTACCATTTCAATTCACTCATAACAAAAGGACTTTATCTTGATTACTAAAGATTATTATAATACCACTTCAACAGATTTTCAAAACCTAAATCTATCAAGCCGATGAATAACGCAAAGATCAGGGAAGCGACCAATACTAAAATAGAACTATTCTGAAGATCACTGTACTTGGACCAAGTCACTTTGTGAACCATCTCGTCGTAAGACTCCTTAATATATTGTACCAGTTTAGACATTGTTCAAACCTTTGCTGTATTTCTTAAATTTTGCACGGGTGGAGAGACTCGAACTCCCAGCCAATGGTTTTGGAGACCACTACTCTACCAATTGAGCTACACCCGTGTACCTCAGCCCAAAAGGACTGCAAAATTAGATTTAATTTTTCAAATAAACAAATACGTTCTGCATAAATTATACAGAACGTATTTATTAATGTGTTTGAGACCTAATTAGTCAAGGATTTCAGTCACCTGACCAGACCCAACTGTACGTCCACCTTCTCTGATTGCAAATCTTAATCCTTTTTCAAGAGCGATTTTATTAATCAATTGAACTTCAATAGTAACGTTATCACCTGGCATTACCATCTCTACCCCATCAGGAAGAGAAATTTCACCAGTTACGTCAGTTGTTCTTACATAAAATTGAGGCCTGTATTTCTTAAAGAATGGAGTATGACGTCCACCTTCTTCTTTTGAAAGCACATAAATTTCTGCTTTAAAGTGAGCATGAGGTGTAACCGATCCAGGCTTACAAATAATCATACCTCTCTTAATCTGAGATTTTTCAATACCTCTTAGCAAAAGTCCGGTATTGTCACCTGCTTCTCCTCTATCCAATATCTTTCTAAACATCTCAACACCAGTGATGGTAGATTTAAGACCTTCAGCTCCCATACCAATGATATCTACAGGATCTCCGGTGTTAATCACACCTCTTTCGATTCTACCAGTAGCAACTGTACCTCTACCAGTAATAGAGAACACATCTTCAACAGGCATCAAGAAATCTTTATCTATTAATCTCTCTGGAAGTGGAATGTGGTTATCCACAGCATCCATCAATTCTTCTACTTTTGCAACCCACTCAGGCTCACCGTTAAGTGCACCAAGAGCAGAGCCAGCTATTACAGGAATATCATCCCCTGGGAAATCGTAGTAAGAAAGCAATTCTCTGATTTCCATTTCCACTAATTCTAACAATTCAGGATCGTCAACTAAATCCACTTTGTTCATAAACACAACCAAAGCCGGTACGCCAACCTGACGAGAAAGCAAGATATGCTCTCTTGTTTGTGGCATAGGGCCATCAGTAGCAGCAACAACGATGATAGCACCGTCCATTTGAGCCGCACCTGTAACCATGTTTTTTACATAATCGGCGTGACCTGGACAGTCAACGTGAGCGTAGTGCCTGTTTGCTGTTTGATACTCGATATGTGATGTGTTGATGGTAATACCTCTTTCTTTTTCTTCCGGCGCATTGTCGATAGAAGTAAAGTCCCTAACATCTGCAAGTCCTTTACTTGCAAGTACACTTGAGATAGCTGCAGTCAAAGTAGTTTTACCGTGATCCACGTGACCGATTGTTCCAATGTTAACGTGGGGCTTGGAACGGTCGAAGTTTGCTTTAGCCATGTTTGAAAATTTCTATTTTAGTTAAACTCTATTTAAAAAATATAAATCTATAATTAACAATAAACGAATCTATTGACCAATTACTAACAAAACCCTAAAATGGGTGAAAGTGACATCAACATCCGACACCACTTCATAGAAGACATCTTACAATCTCCTTTCCAATGAACATCAGTCGAGTAAATTACTTTACAGAATCAAAGACCAGTCATTGATTAAGAGCCAATGACGGGATTTGAACCCGTGACCTCTTCCTTACCAAGGAAGCACTCTACCCCTGAGCTACATCGGCTGGTTCAAAAATAGAGCGGGAGACGAGGCTCGAACCCGCGACCTACAGCTTGGAAGGCTGTCGCTCTACCAACTGAGCTACTCCCGCTTCTAATATTTTTGCCAATGTGGGGGGAGCAGGATTCGAACCTGCGAAGACATAAGTCAGCAGATTTACAGTCTGCCCCAGTTGGCCGCTTTGGTATCCCCCCGTACATGATTTTTAAGAACATTCCTTAAAAAATAGAGCCTAGTATTTCGCCCTTCTTTTTAAGGAAGTGCAAAATTATATGCTTTTGATTCTTATTCAAATTTTTGCAAAACTATTTTTAGCGTTTTTGAGATTATTTCAAAAAAAAAATAAACTATGCTTTTTTGACACATTCAAGGGTACTTATCAACACTTTGAAATTCTAATCAGGCAGACTTAATAATTTCTTATCTTCGAACTTTCGTACTTAATATCAAAAACGATATGAATGCAATCAAATATTACTTTTTGTTAATCATAATACTATTGATTTCTTTCAGATGTAAACATCAAAACAAAACTCAAGAAATGTCATTAGAAAACATAGCCACAACAGATATTCATACTTTTGCCGACCCATCTAAAGCTGTGATCACACATCTGGACTGGCAAGCTACTATCAATTTTGATCAGAATAAAATAGAAGCAACAGCCCGGTATAAAATAAAAACCAGTAAAGATGCTACTCAAATAATTTTAGACTCCAAAGGGTTAAAGATATTGTCAATAAAAGAAAGTGAATCAGGGAATAATCTTGATTTCAAAATCGGGGAAGAAAAAGAACATTTAGGAAGACCTATAATAATAGAAATAAAACCTACAACACATACCATTTACATCCGGTATTCTACCGGAGAAAATGCCGAGGCACTACAATGGTTATCACCTGTACAAACCGCAGGAAAAAAACATCCTTTTCTTTTTACACAATCTCAGGCTATCCTTGCCAGATCATGGATACCTATTCAAGACTCCCCTGGCATAAGATTTACCTATAATTCAACAGTGCAAGTTCCATCAGGCCTATTGGCTCTGATGAGTGCAGAAAATCCACAGAAAAAAAATGAAACTGGTTTGTATTACTTTCAAATGAAACAAAAAATACCAGCTTATTTAATGGCACTAGCTGTTGGAGATTTAGAATTCCAATCTTTAGGAGATCGAACGGGAGTTTATGCAGAGTCGTCAATACTAGAAAATGCCACCTATGAGTTTGCTGAAACTGAAAATATGATAAAAGTTGCTGAAAACTTATATGGACCATATCAATGGGAGCGGTATGACCTTTTGGTACTACCTCCCAGTTTCCCTTTTGGTGGCATGGAAAACCCCAGGCTAACATTTGCCACACCGACTATTTTGGCTGGAGATCGCTCTCTTACATCACTCGTAGCGCATGAACTGGCTCACTCCTGGTCGGGTAATCTGGTAACCAATTCTACATGGAATGACTTTTGGCTCAATGAAGGGTTTACTGTTTATTTTGAGCAAAGGATAATGGAGGAGCTTTATGGTAGAGACTATTCTGAAATGTTGGCATCCCTAAGCCTTGAAGATTTGAAAACAGAAATTTCAGAAATGATCAAATCAGGAAAAGGAGATGACACAAGGCTAAAACTAAACCTTGAGGGTAGAAATCCGGATGACGGAGTGACCAGCGTTGCTTATGACAAAGGCTACAATTTTCTCAGGCTACTCGAAGAAACTGTAGGAAGAGACACTTTCGATATTTTTATTAAAAAGTATTTTTCTGATAATGCTTTCAAAGGAATGAATACAGAGGGTTTTGTTGAATACTTGAAAACAAATCTGATTGTATTAAACAATCTAAATATAGATCCTAATTTCTATGAATCCTGGATTTACGAACCCGGCCTGCCTGCAAATCATCCAACACCTGAGTCTAATAAATTTGAAAATGTGGAATCTGCACTGAAAAACTGGCTGGAGAACGAAAATAAGGAAGTATTAATATCACGGTTTGAGTCAGACAAATGGAGTTCGCATGAATGGCAACATTTTGTGAGAAAATTACCTGCTAAACTGGACAATACTCAAATGAGCAAATTAGATACTGCTTTTGGGTTTACATTATCCGGCAACAGCGAAATACTCGCTGCATGGCTGGAGCATGTGATCAGTAATCAATATGAGCAGGGTTATCAGAAACTTGAAAAGTTTTTAATCAATACCGGAAGAAGGAAATTTTTAACTCCTTTGTACAAAAGGCTAATAGAAACAGAGAACGGTAAACAAATGGCTATGAAGATTTACAAAAAAGCACGCCCAAACTACCATCATGTGTCTTCAAGTTCCATTGATGCAATATTAAAATACCAAGAAATTCCAAACTAAAACATTCCCTTATATACATCCAGAATTTTCTTTCTGAAAATAATGCTGTATTTGGCATTAACTAATTCTATTTCTGCTGTATTCTTACTATTGAGGCTTTCCAGATAGGTAAAGAAATCTGTATTCCCGTTTTCATAGCGGGTACTTACAAATTCATAAGATTGATTCAAAGCAATCAGGTTTTCCTGAGCTGCCTGGTAAGTACTCTGAGCGGCAACCAGATCAAGGTAAACTTTTTGTAAGGTATTGGTAATAGCCAACTCTGATTGTTTCAAATCCAGCTCAGAGTTTAAGAGGTTGATTTTAGCTACCTGAGTCTGGTTTCTATTCTGCCAATTGCTGAAGATTGGAATGTATAATGAGAAATTCAAGGACTTAAACTTATTGAATGATAGCTGATCAAAAAAACCGGCATCACGTTCAAAGCTCCCACTTTCAGGATTCAATGCCCCATTCGATGAGTAGTTAGATCCTAAATTTCCTGAAGCTGAAATTACTGGCATATACCCCGCATGAGCAATTTTCAATCCATAGGTAGAAGCTTGTAATCCTGCTCTTGCCCTTTTAATACTTGGTGAATATTCCACACTTTCCCGGATTACTTCTCCAAAAGTTTCTTCGCTCAAAAGCAATTCATCCTTTTGAAAAGCATAAGGGGCAATTTCATATTCTCCGGAAACTTCCATTCCAAGAGATTGTAAAAGCGACAACTGATCAGACTTTAACCTGTTGGTCAGTTTTACAAGGTTTAAATTTTCATTGGCCAACTGAGACTTAAAGTTATAAACCAGCTCCAAATTTCCTACACCTACTGACTCTCTTTTCTTCTCTCTTTCCAACTGTGCACTTAAAAGCTTAATCCTGTCATTGGATATTTTAATATTTTCTTTATCCAAGACCACATTTAGATAAAATTCTAAAACAGATGCCCTAACTTCTATTTTCTGCTCCTCAATGCCATGTTCTAAAGCTTGAGTTTCAAACTTTCTTGCTTTCGCACTGTAATGATTCGCAAAGCCATTGAATAAATTGACACTTGCATTGATACTGGGATTGGAAGAGTTGGTAGTTGCTGAAACTTGTCGTGCAGCATTTTGATCGAAGAAAGTGCCATTTCTGAAACTGTAATTAACCCCCGCTCCTAAAGAGGGTAAAAAATTCATCATCGCCTGAAATTGATTTGATCTGGCAACCAAAGCATTATTTTGAACTCTTTTCAAATCAATATTATTTTCCATAGCTATAGAAATGCAATCATCCAGGGTCAATACTTTTTGAGCATGTACAGTAAGCGTAAAAAGATAGCAACTCAGGGCACCAAACAAAATTTTTATAAAACTCATATAAGTGTAAATCTATTTTAGCTATGATAATACATCCATAAATATTATCAAACCAAAGCTTTGTCTTTAACATTCAGACTTTCAGAAACAATCTGACCGTCAAACAAATGAATTACTCTATGAGCATATTCAGCATCCATAGGCGAATGCGTTACCATGATTACGGTTGTTCCATTTTCGTTAAGGTCAGTCAAAAGATTCATCACCTCCTGTCCGTTAGCGGAATCCAGATTACCAGTAGGCTCATCGGCCAATATCAACTTTGGCCTGGCAATCACTGCTCTGGAAATAGCTACCCGCTGCTGCTGGCCACCAGAAAGCTGTTGAGGAAAATGATCTCTTCTATGCATAATTTTCATGTGCTCCAACACCTCTTCTACCCTTTTCTTTCTTTCAGCAGAAGAATATTTTAAATAAATCAATGGCAGTTCTACGTTTTCGAAAACGGTCAATTCATCAATCAGATTAAAACTTTGAAATACAAACCCTATGTTCTCTTTCCTTAAGTCTGCTCTTTTTCTTTCCGAATATCCTGATATTTCCTGATCAGTAAAATAAAATTTACCTTCAGAAGGATTGTCCAACAAGCCAATAATATTGAGTAAAGTAGATTTACCACATCCCGAGGGGCCCATAATGGCAACAAACTCCCCTTCTTTCACTTCCAGGTTGACACTGGCTAAAGCAGTAGTCTCAATTTCATCTGTGTAATAAAACTTTTTCAGGTCTATCGTTTTGATGAGTGTTTTCACATTTTCCATTTTTTCTTTTTTTATATAAATTCTTTAATTGGGTAGAGTACTTATTTGAATACCAAACGGTCTTTATCTTCATATCCATCGTAAGAAGAGACAATAACTTTCTCTCCAGGTTGCAGCCCTTCCACAACTTCGTAAAATCTTGGATTTTGTCTTCCCAGCCTGATGTTTCTCCTGATGGCAAACTCTCCTGAAGGATCAACTACAAATACATAATTGCCTCCGGTAGTTTGATAAAAACTACCTCGGGGAATCTGAATTGCTTCTATATTTTCACTTAACTGGAGTTTGATCTGAAGTGTCTGACCCCTGCGTATGCCCTTGGGTATGTCTGAATCAAACTTGAGATCTACAGAAAATAAACCATTGTTTACTTCAGGGTACACTTTATAAATAGTGAGGTCGTAACTGCCTCCGGCAAAATCAAATGTCCCTTTGAGTCCATCATAGATTCTTGATATATAATGTTCGTCTATAGAAGCACGCACCTTAAAGCCATTTAGGTCATCAATCTGGCCAATATTCTGACCAGCTCCTATAGATTCACCCACTTCAACATTTATATATGAAATCCGACCGGAGATGGGAGCCTTAATGTATAAGTTGTCAAGGTTTGCCTTTATCATATCCAGATTATTCCTTGTCCTCTTCAAGGTAGCCTCGGTTTGAGCTATCTGCAATTTGCTGTTCTCTACATCAAATTTTTGAGACTCTATTTCTATCTCACGGCTGGAAACCAATTTTTCATAGTTTCTTTTTATGGTCAAAAACTCCTGTTCTGAAATTACCTTTTCTTCTCGCAGTATTTTGCTGCGCTCGTAGTTGTCTTTAGCTTCTTCAATTTGAAAATTAAGATCAATCAATCTTCTCTTCATCTCAAAGTCATTTCTTTTGAGGGCCAACTTCGTATTTTCCAAATTATTAACCAGAATAAAAGCCTGAGTTTCTTCACGAATAAAGCTCTGAACCAGGTTGTTGTTATTCAGCTTAATAATAGTATCTCCCTTCTCTACAAGAACTCCTCCTTCGAGAAATTTTTTGGCAACACTCCCCCCCTCTATAGCATCAAGCCGAATGGTTTTGATAGGCAAAACACTGCCATCCACAGGAATAAATTCCCTGAATTGTCCACGAATCACTTCTGATATATTGATTTTCTCAACCGACACGTTGAGTTTTGAGCCTTTTTCGGCAAATACAAAACTGTACAATATAAAAACAACAAACAGACTGCCTAACACTAATGAAATCAGTCTGGCAGGAGTCCATATTTTCTTTTTAATCTTGCGATCCATTCAATCAATACTTTTCAAGTTCGACAAAGCCTTTTCAATAAGGATGCCATACATCTAAGTTACTGATAAACTGTTATTTAGTAATTAATATAAATGAATTAATGAAGGGTACATGTTCAGGTACGAAACAACAAGTGTTCACTATCGACCACTTCGTTTATCGTGATAAATGTAATGCAATAGTAAATTGAGAAAGCAGAAGGGTTAAAAAAGCACAAAAAAAGGGTTCAAGAACTCAACTTGAACCCCAAGGTCAAAAACTCAAAATAAAAAGGACTAATCAAATCTTAATCCACAACAACAAGACGAATATAAGGTTTAAAAAGAGAAAAAAAAACGATTGAGTATTTAATCTGGTTCAGATTTACATCAATCTAAGTATAATGCAAATTATGATATTAATTATTCAATTTGACAGATTGAATATCTTTCCAAAAAGGCATTGCCTATTCCCTACAGTCAAGCAAAATATTTCGATTGCGTCCGAGTTATAAGGTTAAAACATATCAGAATACAATTCGTTTTTGAAGAGCTCTTTTACAAGAGAATTCTGTATTTTAATATTCACCTGTTGGCTTTCTTACATAGCCAATTGTTTTATACATTTGCCGCCAATGAGCTTTCTTTATCCGACTTTTTTGTGGGGCCTGCTTGCGCTGGCCATACCTGTAATCATCCACCTGTTTAACTTCAGAAGAGCTAAGAAAATTTATTTTTCTAATGTCAGTTTTCTTGAAAATGTAAAAGAAAGCTCCAGTTCTAAACTAAAGGTAAAACACCTGCTGGTGTTGTTATGCAGGTTACTCGTCATAGCTTTTCTTGTTTTTGCCTTTGCTCAACCTTTCTTGCCAGGTAATGAAAAAGGGATGAATAGTTCTCTGGTAAAAATTTATCTGGATAATTCTCAAAGTACTTCCAATATTTCAGACAATGATTTGACAGGGCTCAACAATGGCATTTCTTTTTTGGAAAACATAATAGACCTTTATTCTAATGAAACAAAATTTCAGATCGTTACTAATGATTTTGCTCCGTCTTCCATCAACCCAAAATCAAAAGAGAAAGCACTTGAACTTGCTACGGAGCTGGACTATTCCTACCTCATCAGGTCTAAAGCAGAAATTATAAACAAAATCAATCCAGTTGAAAACCTTACCAAACAACAGGACATATACATCCTGTCTGATTTTCAGAAATCATCTTTTTCGGTAAATCAAACAATTCCCCGAGACTCTGTCAACAACTATAAAGTCATACCAGTACAATATACTGCTCACAATAATATTTTTGTTGACAGTATGTACCTCGAAAACCCCTTTTTGATTTCAAGTGAAGTGAATAAACTTCACTTGAAAGTGAAAAATATAGGAACTGATGATGCGAATGATATTATTCTGAAACTTTTTATTAATGAAGAGCAGAGTGCTTCGGCAAGTATTGATATTAGCCAAAATGCCAGTTCAGAAATTGTATTTGATCTGAACTTTGAATTAAAAGACCTTAACTATTGTAAAATCAGCTTTGAGGATTTCCCACTCACATTTGACAATGAATACTTTTTCACATTGAATTTGCTAAAGAAAATCACTATTTGTGAAATTCATTCTAATGAGGCAAAAGACTACATTGGACAAGTATATTCTGAAAACGAACTTTTCGACTACCACAGATTCGAAAATGGCTCTGTTGATTACAATACGGTTCAATTATCAGACATGCTGATTATCAATCAATTGTCCAATATTGATAACAGCATTCTGAACATTGCCAATGATCTTACAAACAAGGGCAAGTCAGTATTGGTAATTCCAGCCAAAACACCGGACAGTCTGAGTATTCAATCACTATTGGGACAAAAGGTAAAAACGCTGGAAAAAGGAGAAAAACTGGCATTAGAAAACCCTGATGTCACCAATCCATTTTTCGAAAACATCTTTACAGAAATAGACAACAAAACTGAAATGCCGGATGCCACCAATATCATCACCTGGTCACCTATAGGTATTGATCTTTTGAAAACAAAAAACGGATTGCCCTTTTTGACCAAAATTCAAAAGAAGGGTTCTGTTTATATGTTGGCTACACCTCTGCAAGATGAGTTTACCAACTTCCATAAACATGCCTTATTTGTGCCTGTATTGTACAGAATGGCAGCATTGAGTAGCAACAACTACACTCCTTTGAGCTACTCTATAGATGATCCAATAGTCACAATCAAAGTGGATAGTATCAAAAATGACCAACTTTTTAAGCTGATCAGAGGTGAAGAAGAATACATACCCGAGCAACGTATATCAGGCAACAACCTGATCCTTGATATCCCTAAATACCTTCTGACTCCCGGATTTTATGACCTTCAATACAATGGTATCACGAAAAATGTATTGGCTTTCAATTATTCAAAAAGTGAATCTGACCCAACTCAACTCTCTGTAGAAGAAATATCGAAAGCATTTGGCTCATTGAAAAATGTGGAAATAATGGAAAGTGCAGATGCCGACTCATTCAGCAAGGAAATGAAAGAAAGGTATCAAGGCATTAATTTATGGAAATATGCCTTAGTTTTGTCATTGATATTTTTATTAATAGAAACCCTCTTCTTAAGATTCTTATAATGGACATAGTCTTCAAGGAAGTTAGAATAATAGACTCCAAGTCCCCATTTCACAATACCATTCAAAATATTCACGTTAGGGATGGCAAAATTGACAAAATAGGCAATATCAATTTCCGGTCCGAAAAAATCATAGACTGCAAAGGAATGAAAATATCAAACGGGTGGTTTGATATGCGTGCTAATTTCAACGATCCCGGACTGGAACACAAAGAGGACATTCAATCGGGTTGTGAAGTAGCAGCCACCGGAGGATTTACCGGTATCGCTACGCTTCCCAATACAGAACCCGTCATTCAGACCAAAAGTCATATAGAGTATATTAAATCGAGAAGTACCGCATATCTGCCGGATGTATATCCTATGGCTGCTCTCACGCTTGACTCCAAAGGTGAAGACCTGACCGAAATGATCGATTTGCACCATGCGGGTGCTATTGCATTTACTGATGGTGAGATGCCAACATGGAACACAGACATTTTACTAAAATCACTTATTTACCTTCAAAAAATCGACGGGCTTCTAATTAACAAACCCGAAGATCGCATGCTTACGCAGTTTGGAGATATGAATGAAGGTATTACCAGTACCATGCTGGGTATGAAAGGCATGCCTGCTTTGGCAGAAGAACTCATGATCAAGCGAGATTTGGATATTCTGGAATATACCGGAGGCAAAATCCACTTCTCAAATATTTCAAGCAAAGGCGCAGTGTCTATTATCAGAAAAGCCAAAAAGAAAAATATGGCTGTAACTTGTGATGTCTCTATTCATCACCTGATTTATGACGATTCTTATTTGATGAAGTTCAATACAAACTTCAAGTCCAACCCACCTTTCAGAAGGACAACAGATCGAAATGCACTAATCAAGGGAATAAATGATGACACTATTGATGTGATCGTTTCTTCTCATACGCCGCAAGACGAGGAAAACAAAAAACTGGAATTTGACAAAGCAGCCTTTGGTTTACTGGGATTGCAAACTTTCTACTCTCAATTGAACCGACTTACCAAATCCATAGAACTGGACACATTGATTGATAAGATTACGTCAGTTCCAAGAGCGATCCTGAAAATCCCAACGAGCACGATACAGGAAAAGGAATCAGCCAACCTTACGTTATTCAGCGAAAAAGAAGAATGGGACTTCAATGAAAAATCCAACAAGTCCAAATCCACCAACTCTCCTTTGTACAATACGAGGCTGAAAGGAAAAGTAATGGCAGTGATCAACGGAGGAAAGTACTATATCGACCCTTCTATTTAACCTATGAAATTGAACGACCCATTAATTACCATTCCAGCCAAATTCGGAGCATTTGGAGCCATAATGGTGGTGGTTATGTTTCTGGTGTTTTACCTCTCCGGATCCAATCCATTGATGGAAATGGGTATGTTTGACTTTTTTATCATCCCTATTTTCCTCTTTTTTGGAATAAAAGAATACAAAGACAACTACAATCACCGCCTGCTCGAATTTTGGCAGGGCATGACAGCCGGATTTGTGGTATATTTCACCCTTGCCTGCCTCACTTCTATTTTCATTTTTGCATTCCTGAATTTATCTGATCCTTCGATAATGGAAAACTATACAGCAGATCGTTTGTCCATTTTGGAAGAGAAAAAAGAAGCAATAATTAAAGAAATGGGGGAGGCTACATTTATCGAATCTCAAAAAGAAGTTCAAAATATTACTATTGGTGATTTAATATTCGATAATTTTCTCAAAAAAACCTTTGTTGGCTTGTTGCTCACCATCATGATAGCAGTAATCATGAAAAAGAAACCACCTGTGGAATCAAAAGGCAAAACTTAACTATCAAAATTTTTTGATTAATTTAACCTACTAAATCAAAATATCATGGAAGAAGAAAAAAAAGACCGTAACTCAGAAGCACTCAAAACAGGAGTGATACTTGGACTGCTCTCAATAATAATTTTGGTATTGGCTTATATCATTGATATTAGCTTTCTTGGTGATTGGAAACTTGGTATTGCTACCTCTGTGCTTTCACTTAGCTTGGTTAGTTATTTAGGAATCAAGTTTAGAAATGAAGAATCTGATGGTTTTATGGGATTCAAACCATCTTTTCTTTACAGTTTTGTTGCATTTTTTGTGTCAAGTATCATTTCAGCAGCATTTCTCATTTTGCTGTATGAGGTGATAGACCCGGAAGCACCTAAAATACTGGCAGATCAGGCCATAGAGAACACGGAAAAAATGATGAGGGGTTTTGGTGCTCCTGAAGAGAAAATAGAAGAAACACTAGAGCAACTTGAAGGTCAGATGGCTCAAAGTTTCTCTGCTGTAGGCATCATGAAAAATAGTTGGGTGTATTTTATCTCTTCAGCTATACTGGCACTTATCACCGGAGCTATCATCAAAAAATCAAAGCCTGATTTCGAGTAAAGAATGACCAATTCCCCTGATATTTCTGTAGTGATTCCGCTGTACAACGAAGAAGAATCGCTCAATGAACTGTGTACCTGGATTCATAAGGTAATGGAAGCCAATGGATACTCCTATGAAACATTGCTCATTGACGATGGCAGCACAGACACTTCCTGGGCCTGCATTATGGAGTTATCAGGGAAATTTGAATCAATAAAAGGCATCCGTTTCAACAGGAACTACGGCAAGTCAGCAGCACTTAATACAGGGTTTAAACATGCATCAGGCAATGTAGTGATCACTATGGATGCCGACCTGCAAGACAGTCCCGATGAAATCCCGGGACTGAACAAAATGATCGTAGAAGACGGATATGATATGGTATCGGGATGGAAAAAGAAAAGACATGACCCCATCTCCAAAACCATTCCATCGAAGTTCTTCAACTTTGTGACCCGCATGTTTTCAGGAATCAAATTGCATGACTTCAATTGCGGACTAAAAGCCTACAGAAACAAAGTAATCAAAACAGTGGATGTATATGGTGAAATGCACCGGTACATTCCATTTATAGCCAAATGGCATGGCTTTGACAAAATCGGGGAAATGGAAGTGGAACACCGTCCACGAAAATACGGGACTACCAAATTTGGGTTGGAAAGGTTTATTTTCGGATTTCTTGACCTACTATCCATCACCTTTGTATCAAAGTTTAAAAAACGTCCCATGCACTTTTTTGGTACGTTTGGTACTTTATCCATCCTATTAGGTTCAGTCATTACCTTTTGGGTGATCGGTGAAAAAATTTACAACATTTACAATCACCTGCCGATACGCGATGTGGTAGATCAGCCTCTTTTCTTTCTGGCATTAGTTGCGATCATCATCGGTGTTCAACTCTTTCTTGCTGGCTTTCTTGCCGAAATGATGATCCAGACAGGTGTGAAAAAGGAAGATTATGTGGTAAGTGAAACGCTGGGGATAGATTAAGAATGATTATTAATAATCACGTAAATACTTAGGAAAACTAGAATAATATTACTAATTTTATTAGCAAATAAACTTCAATAAAATAATAAAAGCAATATTAATGAACGAAATACTTGAGCAAGGACTAAAAAAATTAGGAATGGTTGGAGATTCCAATCATTCCTCAGGCCTTGTCTCTGTTCATAGCCATCAAGACCACTTAGCACCTGAAGAATATTTAGCTCTTGAAAACGCCAAGAAATATAAAGCTGACTTTGTTTATTTCAGAAGGTTTGAAAACCGTCCTTCCATTCCTCAAATTTTCATTTATGACTTCACAAATAAGATTGGGGTTGACGAACAAGAGCTAACTCAATTACACAAACAACTTTACAGTTCCGCTCAGGTTCCGATGTTCTTTGTGCTTACAAAAAGAGATGTAAGAATATTTAATTGTTTCGAAAGACCATCGGAAGGAAATCAGCTAAAGTATAAACCCTTAAAGGTTATAAAGTTGGCTGCAGATGTCTCTAAAGCTGTTCAACGAGAATATGATGAATTCTCTGGAAGGGCTTTTGATAATGGAACATTCTGGGAAAACTCAAAGTATAGCAAGCAGTTTAAGTTTAGTAATAGCGCATATGAGAAATTACTTACTGAATTAAAGCAAGCATTAAGGGACATCATCAAAACGAAAGTCCTACCCGCCAATATTGCTAGAAAGGTAATGGTGACCTCTATCCTTGTAAGGTATTTGGAGGAACGTAAAGACGAAGAGGGAAGAAAAGTATTTCCGAATGATTTTTTCAGTAATTTCATTGCTAACGGGGAAAAATTTACTGACGTTTTCGAAAAAAAGGGAGCATATCTGAGTCTTCTGGATTTCTTAGCTGAACATTTCAATGGAGGAATCTTTCAAGTAGATTATGATGACAGAGAGTTCTTAAAAACCGCTGATCTAAGTAGATTTGGCTTATTTCTGGAAGGTGAAGCAGAAGGGCTTCAACGGGTTTTATGGAAATTGTATTCGTTTAATGATCTACCTGTAGAGCTAATTAGTAATATCTATGAAGAATTTCTGGGGAAGCAACGAGGTGTAGTTTACACACCTCCATTTTTAGTCAATTTCCTCCTTGATGAATCCATGCCTCTTGAATCAGAGGCTACTGACTTTAAAATTCTTGATCCGGCATGTGGATCCGGTGTTTTTCTAGTTGGTGCATATAGAAGGCTTATTCATAGGTGGCGAAGAAATAATGGTTGGAAGAGACCATCATTAGAGACCCTCAAAAGTTTACTCAAGGAAAATATTTATGGAGTTGAGTTGAACAAAGATGCCGCTGACTTGACCATCTTCAGTTTAAGCTTAGCTCTGTGTGATGAGTTAACCCCTTTGCAAATCTGGGAGAATTTAAAATTTGACAACCTTCATGAGAAAAATATTATTCATGACGACTTCTTTAATGTATTAGCATCAAATAAACTGCAACATGAATTTGATCTGATCATTGGTAATCCACCATTTGATTCAAGTTTAACAGAACCTGCAAAAATTATTGAGAGTAAGGCGCTACTGCAAAGAAATGAATCAGAGGTAAATAAAAAGTCACATAAAAAGTCCAAACAGATAAAATTACCTGACAATCAGGTATCACTGCTGTTTCTTGAGCAATCAATTAAACTTTGTAAGCCACAGGGTTTAGTCTGCTTGATTCAACCCTCTGGTCCACTTCTTTATAACAATTCATCAACGGATTTTAGAAGGCTGTTATTTGAGAATTATAATATTCCTCAGGTAATAGATTTCACGCATATCAGTAGAATCCTTTTTGGTAAAAATGGCGATGTTGCCACTGCTGCAATTTTCATTAAAAATGAAAAAGCTAAAGAAAGAGGTGTGCTACATATTACCGCACGTAGAACCAAACCCCACAAAGAGAAGCTTTATTTTGAATTGGACACTTATGATTTTCATTATGTTCCAAGGCAGTTAGCTTTAAACGATCCTCTCATATGGAAGTCGAATTTTATTGGTGGGGCTAGAGTCCATCAGCTTGTTAAAAGGTTATCTGAAAATACCAGTTTAAAAGAATACTTGGATGAAAGAAAAAATCAGGGATGGGTGGCAAGTGAAGGCTTTACTGCGGCTACTAAAGGTGATTTCAAAAAACTAAAAACCTTAAGAGACAATCAGGAATTGGAGGAACTCAAACAATTTGAGGGTAAACTTCAATCCTCATTTATTACAAGCAAAAGATTCCTTCCCACAAAAGCACTTACGATTAATGGGATCGATGAAACTCTAATAGAGAACGAACCACCAGTTAAATATTTCCATAGCAAAGGAGAGTTAGGCATTTATGAGGCACCCCATCTGCTTATCAAAGAGCTAATTACCAATAACGTAATTCCTATGGACATCTCAACCGATGAATTATGTTTCCAGAGGCGAATAATAGGAATTCATGCTCCTTCAGAAGAGTTTGATAGTTTAAAGGAATTAAAGGAAAGATTATCAAAAACGGATATTTACCCTTTTTATATTGCAGCAACAAGTGGACAATATCTCGTCAACAAGTCTTCTGCAATTTATAAGCAGGATATAGAAAATTTACCATATCCTAAGAATATAGAGACTCTTGAAACCTCTTTTCATGAATCCTTGATAATTAATGATTTCAAGGGTTATTTGTTAGATTTCAGAAGAAATGGAGAAACATCTAAAGTTGCAACTCAAGACGCAACATCAGATGACCTTCAAAAGTATGGAGAAGTCTACTGTGACATATTGAGTAAGGTTTATCCTTCAATTAGACCATATGAGTACTTCGAAACCAATTCTTATATCTGTCACCCATTTTATTTCGGTGAAAACAAACCTGACATTGACTTTTCCAACGCTGATGAAGCCGAAAGTCATCTTGAAGCTTTGGTAAGGAAAAACCTCAATGCAAGTTTAAGACTTACCCGCATTGTGAGAATATATGAAGGGAACGTCATTTACCTGATCAAGCCTAAGAAGCTTCGCTATTGGCTCCAGTCGATTGCTCTACGAGATGCAGACGAAACATTTACAGACCTTAGAAAACAGGGGTATTGATGTTAGCAGATCGAATTGAAAATATCGGTAATGGAGAGCTTTCTGAAGGAGTTGAAATTGACGCTTCCATAAAGGCTGTTATTGAATTCATTGAAACGCACTTTTCTGGCTTCTCGGAGAAAGTTAAAGGAGAAATTACTGCAAGTGAAAAAGCGATAACTGATAAACTTTGCAAGTACTTTAATCGGGTTGCCGGATCTTATCCTTTCTACTTTCATCATGAAAATGTGGAAGACCATAGTTCAGGAATAAGTCCACAAATAGATATTGGCACTCTTTCACGAGAAGAACAAATCACCGTTGGAGATCGAAACTATGATGAGTTTGACTCGTTTTTCTCCATTGAGGCAAAAAGACTTCCAACGCCTGGTCAAAATCGAGAAAAGGAATACGTAATTGGTCATGATAAACCTACTGGTGGCATTGAGCGATTCAAGAAAGGTATTCATGGCAAAGGGCTTAGGTATGCAGCCATTATTGGATATGTACAAAAAGAAGATTTTGACTTTTGGTTTCTTCAAATCAATGATTGGATTGAAGAACTCGTAAAATCTTCCAATGGTGATTGGCTGACCCAAGATAAACTTAGAAAATTTGTTGGACATACTGGGGAGCAACTAGTAAAATTTGAGTCTGATCATATTAGAATAGATTTAGAGCCAGAAATTGAAAAGATTAAACTTTTGCATTTTTGGATAAATCTGGTTTCAGATAATACCTTCAATATTTAACCCCATGTTAGTGGAGCAAGCGTTAAATTCTAAAATCATATCAAGAAATCTCCAAAATTTAGAACCCTATCTGTCATTCCATTAATATTATTCCTAGCTTTGCGCTCTGAAATCAACTAACCAGCTACCAAGTCACTACATCAGGGAGCATTAAACCCACTTTAACGCCCTCATTCATCATAATTTACATCAAAAAAACTCAAAATGGTTTTTATCAAAAAACTAAAAGACAAACAATTTAACATTAAAAATGAAGTCCTTTCCGGGCTCACCGTGTCATTGGCACTGGTACCAGAAGCGGTGGCATTTTCATTAATAGCCAGCGTCAGTCCATTGATCGGATTATATTCAGCATTTTTTTTGGGATTGATTACCGCAGTTCTTGGTGGTAGGCCAGGTATGATCTCAGGAGCTACCGGAGCAATCGCTGTAGTAATTGTCAGCCTTGTGATGAGGCATGGAGTGGAATACCTGTTTGCGGCAGTTATACTTATGGGTTTGATCCAAATAGTAATCGGAGCACTGAGACTTGGGAAGTTCATCAGACTTGTCCCCCATGCAGTAATGTTTGGGTTTGTTAATGGACTGGCAATTGTAATCTTCATGTCTCAGTTGAACCAATTCAAAACTCTGGGTGAAGATGGAAGCCTCCACTGGCTTACCGGATCAGCACTCTATATCATGCTTGCATTTGTGGTGATGACCATGGCGATCATCCATTTTATGCCAAAACTCACCAAGGCAGTACCAGCTTCTTTAACAGCCATTTTAGTCGTTTCCGCTATCATCATAGGTTTTCAAATTCCTACCAAAACTGTGGGTGATATTGCCTCCATTTCCGGTGGTTTGCCGCAATTTCACCTGCCAAATATTCCTTTTGATTTTGAGACCTTAAAAATTATATTTCCATATTCCCTTATCATGGCATTGGTTGGGCTTATAGAAAGTTTGCTAACCCTGACTGTGATTGATGAAATGACCGAAACCCGTGGACGTGGCAACAAAGAAAGTGTTGCGCAGGGTATTGCCAACTTAGTATGTGGTTTCTTCTCAGGAATGGGTGGTTGTGCGATGATTGGACAAAGTATCATCAATGTAAACTCAGGCGGACGAAACCGGCTTTCAGGAATAGTTGCTTCTATTGGGCTATTGACATTTGTGCTTTTCGGCTCTTCCTACATCGAGCGTGTCCCTATGGCTGCTTTGGTCGGGCTAATGTTTATGGTCTCCATTGGCACCTTCGAATGGGCCAGTTTAAGGATCTTCAAAAAAGTACCGACAACCGACGTAGTAGTAATGGTACTGGTGTCTTTAATTACAGTATTTTTCCATAACCTCGCAGTAGCTGTCATCAGTGGTGTGGTAATCTCCGCATTGGCCTTTGCTTGGGAAAATGCCAAAAAGATCAGGGCCAGAAAGTATGTAGATGAAAAAGGGGTGAAACATTATGAAGTATTTGGCCCTTTATTTTTTGGATCAATCACCGCTTTTCATGAAAAATTTGATGTGCTCAACGACCCTGATGAAGTGGTGATAGACTTTCTGGAATCCAGAATCATTGACCATTCTGCCATAGAAGCACTCAACAAAATAACTGAACGCTACCAAAAAGTAGGTAAAAGAGTACAATTGAAGCACCTTTCCGGGGATTGCCTTGCTCTACTAGACAATGCTTCGGAGCTTATTGACATCAACTATTGGGAAGATCCAAAATACAAATTAGTGTCGGATAAGTTGGGATAAATCTGACATTAGGCAGGTCAGTATCCAGGGCATACGCATTTAAAACAAACCCTTCCTACCGCACCCCTGACTTCCATCAGGCAAGTTGTTGCGGTATCTTTTAAAATCACAGTCAAATCTAAGATCCCCCTGAAAGTCAGGGGATAATAATATGTTTTAAATGCGTTTGCCCTGGATCAATATCCCCTGCTTATAGATTTTCCTTCGGTGGTAAAAGAAACACCCTGTTGTCCGTTGGTAGAAATGTGTATGGCCTGAAAAACAGGCTTTACATGTTTATGACGAGCACTCCAAATAATGAGAAAGTTGGCTCCAGATCCACCAGTATCGTCATCTTGCTCTATCACATAGTCGATGGTTTCCATTGGCCGCAAATATGATGTGTTTTCAATATAGCTTCTGACCAAATCACCCTGCGTATTGTAGTAGTCTATGGAATTCATATAAATTGTATCCACCAAACTGGTATTTCTGATACTCAAAGTAGCTGTAAGCAAAAATCGTGAATCCTTGGTTTTACTATATATATCAGAATAAATAGGAACATACACCGTGTCCACAACAGCCATAATGTCGCTATTAGCAGCAACGTGGCGATCTTCGATTACTCTCTGAGCATGTGTCCCCTCATTAGGATTTTTCTCCAGACAAGAAATTAAGAGCAGGAAGGGGAAAAATATTGATATTCTATACATTTATGTTAATGCTTAAAACTGAAAATGTTTTACTTATTGGGAAAACTGACTTTAAAATTTAATTGAAATATCAAGATGTCCACCAAGACCTTCGTTGATAATCCTTTGTAAGGTTGAAAAACGAATATCTTTTAGGTTTCTCTCCAGTTTTGAGATATACGACTTGTTAGTCCCTGCCAATTCAGCCAACTGTTCTTGAGTCAACCCTTTTGTTTCCCGTGCCTGCTGAATCAAGACACCCAATTTAAAAACATTGTAATCAGCTTCAAAACGTTCTCGTTCCTCTGTATCCACTTTTCCAATTTTTTCATCAATAAATTGATCCAGACTTTTTAAGTCCTTATTCTTTGCTGTCATAATATTCTTGTTTAATCTGTTCTGCTCTTTCTATCTCGTTTTTAGGTGTTTTCCGGCTTTTCTTCTGAAATCCATTTCCGATTACAACAAGGTTATCAATATCAAAAAAGCAAAAAATCCTAAATATGTTACTGCCAACCTGAACTCTGATTTCATAGAGACCTGAAGTGTTTTTCAAATGTTTCAAATACAACTCTGGAATCCTGTCTATTTCTTCTATGACTTTGAACGTCCAGAGAATTTTAGTTTGAACCTTGGACACTTGGTTATCAAAAAACTTATTGAAGTAATTTTTAAAGAAGTAAAGTTCACGTTTCTTTGCCACAAAACAAAGATAATAAAAGTAGTCCAATTAGACAACTTACCTAAGGCCAGTAAGGTATGACATGCTTATTCTAATCTTAGCTCTTACTTGTCAGGCCTCCACAAGACGTTAAGATCAATGGGAGAGTCAAAAATATAATAACTACAAGAGTTTACCACCGAGACAGAGTCTCTACCCTTCATTCATTACTTTCAAATCATCCTTAGGAAGACTTAATAGAACGGGGTTTCTTTTCCTTTAATACTTATGAATAGAGTATAATGAAGGGATTAATGCCGTTTTGGGATCGTTCGGCATGTAGAAAATTGATAGTTCATCCCCTCGTTCCAGCTGCCTATGATATGCAGATTTAAATGAATAATTCAAAGGACAGTTATCTACTTCATATTGGAAATGGTATTCCTTAACAACTCGGCCATTGTGTTCTGAGTTAGTATTAGAAACCCTTGTTATTCGAGCAATAGTTTTTTCTCCATATTTGATTACTTGGGTTCCAACCTTGAGCGTTATTATTTTTCGTCTTATGAAAAACACTCCAATTCCAAGAAATATCAAACTCACCAGAGCTTGAACATCTTGAGTCTTAATTAACATTCCAATTCCAATTATTCCTCCAATTGTAAAAAATTCGCCAATTAAGTAAGGAGCTGTTTTGAAATACAACAAACAGTATTCGTGATTATTTATGTGTCTTTTTTCCTTCAACGCAGATTAATTAATGTCAACATTTGAGCATATACACTTTGATGGTATATACTTGTCTTATAACTCTCTCAAATAGACATTATCACGGTTGATTTATTATGGAGAATTTTGCTCTTAAAAAAACCGCCAATTCATTGCTAATTTTGGAGAAAAAAATCTTGTAATCTCTCTATGCACAATCAACCGTGATAATGTCTAATATAAAGGAATTCATTTATTCTTCTTGCGGTTTGCACTTTTCACTCCATCATAAATGATCGAATGAAAATCTCATGTGGAATCAACTCGTTGGGAGGTTGGTTTATCCTTGTAGAGTACCTGCTGATGCCTCCTCCTCCCATAGACACACCTATGCCTCCAAGTCCTCCACGCATGCCCAATCCCGATGAAGCAAATCCGGAAGCCCCTCCTCCGATACCAACCCCTCTTGATCCGATTTCAACCAGAAAAGACAACTTGCCTTGCTCTATATTTTTTTTCTTTGCCAACTCCTGAACATAGTAGAGTGAAAATTGAGCCTCATATATTAACTCCTTTTTGTCTTCGTCAATGCGTACTGCGGCATTCATATCACCACCGGAAATATCAACCCATTCATATTTCGATCCTACCTTCCTCACTCCCCTGATCAGAGCAGGCTTTCCAGCCAATAAAAGCTCAGGATTGTCTTCCGGATTGTACTTATGTCTTCTTTTATCCATATCTATTTTTGCAGCATTGGTATAGACAATACCCAGATTTTTGGATTTTGCTCCGTTTCCATCTACCCAGACTGTAATTCCAAAATCATCGGATTTTTTGATGAGTTCACTGTCATAAGTTTTTAGCAGCAGGTAAACATTCTGATCGTCGTTGTATATGCCATACGAGGTTTGTTCGCTTACATTGACATGAGTCAGTGTAGGCCAATCTTCGTCACTTCCATCTATATTGATTCCTATAATGGCACGGCTTGGCAAGATACCTGACACACTGCATCCCATACTAATGATAGCCATCAACGCAATTGCCAAATTTGAATACTTCATCATTTTACAATTTATTAGACGCATACTGCGCACATTACACTTAATGGAGGCCGAGAATCCCTCCACGGTTTATCGCCCCAATCCATGTCCTGACGTTTGTTAAGATGCCATTGCTATAACTCTACCGTTTTTTTGTCATTTCTGACAAGGGTGATTTTTCTTATATTCAGGGCTATTATGGCGAAGACATAAAACCATAATGGGTTAATTTGAATTCTTAAACTGAAAGACAATGTGCACAGGAGTTGAGAGCTCCTCAATTTTTCTTAAAATCATTGATATTTACTCTTCACAAACCACCTTTCCCTGATCGAAACATTCAGGGTAAATTCATTGGTAGATTCATAAATCAGATCGTTCTTTAGCGTACCATTGTATTTTCTATGGTAAGAAATATTGATGGTACTTCCGCTATGCGGCATGGGTATTCCCAGTCCGGCAGTGATCCCCCATCTGTAAAAGGAAGTGTTACTAACTTCCAAATACGAGTTTTCAACATACGCTCCTGTTCTGAAGCTCATCCTTTTGGCAAAATCCTGACTTTGAAAATCCGGTGTAAATTCCAACCCCAGGGAATAACGCCAGGTATCTTTCAGGTCTTGCTCGTCTCCCAACTTCCCCTTACTCCATTGCCTGAATTCCACATCTGTACCAACCAGCACTTTTTTATTTCTAAAAGAAGTACCAAAACCTACTTTCTGCGGCAAGAAATAATCATTAGTGTATTCGGTTTCATCATAGATAATTTCCAAATCGCTACTGGATATGGACGATTCTGTATTTCCGTCCATATGTGTGCCATTGTCATAAATCAACCCAATATTAAACTGATGGTTTGGACGTTGGATTAAATAATTTAGACCAAAATCAGCATTTAGCTGCATAATATGAATTGAGTTTTCAACATTGAAAGCACTACTTCCCTGAGCAGAAGTAGCCACTTCATTCTTGAAAATATTACCGAAGATAAATGAAAACTTAGCTCCTAAAGACAGGTTTTTTGTGATCAGAAAACTATTGGAAAAGTAAATATTATTGAGTCCTCCGCTTCCATAATAGTTGACACTGTATTCGTTATTGTTGGACACAAGTACATTGTTGTCAACGATGTTATAACCAACATCACTGAAATTTGACAATCCAAACAATCCTGTCCATCTGTTATTGAACCTGAACCAATAGCTCAACTGTGAGATTCCCCCATTGCCTACATTCTCTGTTGCAGAATTCGTTTTCAACTGGGTGTTGTTCAAGTAAATACCAACATCAAAGACATGAGAAAAATATCCCCCAACAATGGCATTGGCAGCCGGGTTTACAATATTAACAAAATTGGGATTGCTCATACCAATGGAAGTAAATCCCATGCCCGCACTCTGCACCGACACTGGCGTTTTCAGTTCGCCTATGCCGAACATAGAATACACTGATCCGGCACTGTTTTGAGCGCAAACTGCCAATGGACTCAACAGCAACGATAAAAAAATTATTTTTCTCATGTAAACAAAATATGATTGGTACTCCAATTTTTTGAGTTGATACAGAATGGTTTGTAGCACTAAGGTTATTTCAAAAGATCAATCGTCCTCATCGTAAATTTCGTCAGGACGAAATTCCCAAATATCATCGAAACGGGAACTGCTGTTTTGTCCTAAAGCCACAAAGATCCTTCCACTGACTACAAAAGCTACTGCTCCTTGCCTCGAGGTTCCTTCAAATGATGTTTTTTCTTTCCACAAATCATATACAGGATCATATCTCCACACCGACGATAAGTTTGAAGAACCATTTCCAGTAGTAACGTAACCATATCCATCCAAAGAAAATGACACAGCCTTTTCTCTGGCAACACTGTAATCATCATCATCATCGATATCCAACTTTGCGATCCAATCAAGTGCTACCGGATCAAACTCCCAAAAATCCATTTGATACAGCCCGTTGTTGGTACCTAATCCGAGATACGCTTTGTCATCTATTACAAAAGCTGTAGCGTTATTTCTTTTTTCTCCTTCAAGGCTGACAATCTGAGTCCATGTATTGGTAGCAGGATCAAACTCCCAAAAGTCTTTGAGGTAATTGCCATCATAGCCGGTTCCGATATACCCTTTGCCATTCACTGCAAACCCGGTAGCCGACAACCTTGGAGAACCTCCAAAATCAGGCAACTGAGTCCATTCTCCTGTATTGACATCATATTCCCAAAAATCATTTACTTCATCGTCTCCGTTGTAGCCGGTACCCACATAACCTTTGCTACCTATAGAAAATGATACAGTGGATGTTCGTCCGTCACCCGGAAAATCAGCCATTTTCTTCCAATAGTTTTCATCGGGATTATATGACCACAGATCCGTCAAATAGTCGTCACCATCATACCCCAGGCCTACATACGCCCTCTCCCCGACTACAAAAGCTATAGCTCCTGACCTGCCCACACCTTCGAATGACGATCGCTTGATCCAGTTTCCATCCTCTACAGTGTCATCATCGCTGGTGCAACCAGACAAATACACCAGCACCGCCATTAAACCATAAATAATATACCTTCTATTCATTTTTAATTTTTATTAAGTTTAACATTATATAAGTATTGAATTCATCATTATTCGAATCTGCAATCACCAAATTGTCCATGCTTTCGGTAAAAGAATTGGTTGAAGGAACAAACAACAGGGCGTTTTCATTTTCTTCTAAAATCCCCAGTTGCAGTTGCACAAAATCATTTATATCAACCAGATATTGGGTATCTCTGTCAAATTCATCATCTTCATAGAGATAGGCAGTGAATGTGCTGGTACTAATAGCCTCATTGTCTTTATCCACAATAGTGCCTTGTAGTGTACCAGGCATCTTTTTATTTCCATTTTTATATCGGTCTATCATTGGCCTGAGGCTAAGCAAAACTTCATCGATGGCTATGGCAGGATTGTCATAAAGAATCTCCCGTAAATAAGGAAGCTCTATCCTTAGAGCCATTCTGGCTCCTGCCATCAGGTAAACCATATTATCTGATTGATCAGAAGGCAAATCATTGTCAGATTCTATAATGGATTGAGTGAGGGTATTCTCCTTGTCTGCCTCTACGTGGTTAAAATAATCATTGGTGCCTTCTACGGTAAAAGTCAACTCCTTTTCTTGATAAGGAATAGCAGCATAATCCGTATAGTTGATTCTAAATTCTACAGCAGTCGTAAAACCCAGAATGGCTGTGTTGTTTTCATCGGATTCTATTTTGAATCCATGAATGATGTCGGTGAAATCGGGGTATTCTTCCAAATCATCATTGTAGGTGATATCAAAGATTTGCTTTCCTAATCTATCCGGCAATTCGATTTCTATATATCCTGAGCCTCCATCAATGCTTTTAGTGGGATGGGGAATGAATGTCAGTTCGCCCAATGGGCTATCGATACCATTTTCATATTTAATGGAAAATTCTGATGTATTGTACAACTGAGTGTCACCATCGTCGTTTTCCTGTTCCATTTCTTCAGCCAATTCAAATACACGCAGGGTTTGAAACTGAGTGGTGTCATTTAAATAGTAGCCGTCGTAATACAACCTCAGTACGGTATAGTTATATTTCAACAAATCAGGATCCTCGTCTTTGTGTGATACGTTTGCAGTAAATCTGAAATAGGGACAAGGATTGACCATTCCAAAATCAGAATCTATGTAACTACCTGCTAACAAGCGACTGGCACTGCTGGTTACAAAACTATCCAGCATCACCGTTGACATCTTCATAGTCAGCGTATCCCACGAAGCAAGTTCAAAAGAGGCTTCATTGATAAATTGTAACCCAATGGTTGGCTCTTCTTCTGTACATGCCCACATGCTCATGGCTGCTACACTTCCCACAATTACCAACACACGCTTTAGTTTTCCTAGCATAAAAACACTCATTTATATTCAATATACTCTTCAAATGAGCCTTAGACAATGAAAAGATGTATGTGGTTTTTGGTATTCAACTAACAGCAATAGTTTATCAACCAACGACAATGTTTTAATTCCATAGAGCTTGGTTGGGGTTGGCTACAGAAAAGCAGGCGTGGTGTACTGTGCTAAAGAATTTATATAAAACAGGAACGAAAGCAACCATTGGACTGTGATGTTCATTGACAAACTATTGCTATTGGTTGAAAACACAGCATGCACTATCGTATTTATTCTATATTTGATTTGACTCTACTATGTTACAATCAATTAAAAAATATAAAACACCAATCAGTCACCTACTTATATGGCTCACCATATTCATTTTACTTCTATTGATCCTTCCCAACAGGTTTGGGCAAAGTAACGTTTCTCGTTCGTTGTTCATGACCATTGCTTATGGTTCACTTATTTTGGTCAATACACAGTGGATGATGCCAAAGCTTTTCTACAAGAAAAAGTACTCTACTTATTTTCTTTTTTGCGTACTTATTTTCGTTCTGGTTTACGGCTATTTTTTTCTGGTTTATTCTTATGCAGTGCACATTGAATTTCCTGAAAAGTTTCATGAGCAAATGAAGCTCAAACGAGACTTCAAGCCCAACAATCATTTTCCCATATTTGGAGATATGATAATAGGTGTTTTGATTTTCATTACTTCTATTGCCTTCAAAAGCTCTCAACTGGCGGTATTAAAAGAAAAAGAGACAATCCAACTCAAGAATGAAAATCTGAATACGGAACTGAAGTTTCTCCGGTCTCAAATCAATCCACACTTTTTATTTAACTCTCTCCATAATATTTATACTTTATCCGTCATCAAATCGGACAAAACCTCTCAAATGATCATTATGCTATCAGACATGCTCAGATTCATGTTGTACGATTGTAAAAAAGAAAAAGTAATGATCAGCAGAGAAGTGGATTACCTCAAAAATTTTATAGCCCTGGCAAGGCTTAAAGACGAACACATTAAAAATATAGCCACTGAATTCGATATTCAAAAAGAAGATCTCCTGATCGAACCCATGCTTTTCATTCCATTTCTGGAAAATAGTTTTAAACACAGTAAAATAGAAGATTTGGAAAATGGCTGGATAAATCTAAAAATGAAGGCAGAAATGAATAAGGTGACATTTGAATTGGAAAACAGTATTGCAAAAAATAAATTTACCAAGGATCAGGTAGGTGGAATTGGGCTTGAAAATGTAAAAAGACGGCTATCGCTACTCTATCCGGATAATCACGAACTGTCCATCACACAATCTACTGATACTTTCTCTGTCAAATTAAACCTCTTAGTTTGATGAAACTCAAGTGTATTGTAATCGATGACGAGCAACTTGCCAGAAAGCTGCTCGAAGAATACATAGGAAAAATACCGGGGTTGGAACTGGTTGGGCAATTTAAAAATCCTTTGGATGCCATTACTGCGTTGAATCAGCAAGAAGTTGATCTGATTTTTCTTGACATTCAAATGCCTGACCTTACAGGATTGGAATTCTTAAAAACAACAAAAGTTGATGCAGATATCATTTTTACTACTGCCTATTCAGAATATGCACTGGAGGGGTATTCTTTAGATGTGACAGATTATCTTTTGAAGCCTTTCCCTTTCGACAGGTTTGTACAAAGTGTAAATAAGGCAATAAAATCTATTTCGTTAAAACGAAACACAAAGCAAAACACAAATGACTCAACATACATTACAGTAAACTCCGAACACAAGACCTACAAAATAATACTGGATGAAATTGACTATATAGAAGGCCTCAAAGAATATGTTTCTTTCTATGTAAAAGGGAAACGTATCATTTCGTTGTTGTCATTAAAGCATCTGGAAGACACCCTTCCATCAGGTAAGTTTTTACGTGTACATAAATCCTACATTATTCCGGTCAATAAGGTAGAAGTACTGGAAGGAAACCAACTAAAAATCAAAGATAAGTTGATACCAATTGGGAGGAGCTATAAGGATGTTGTTCATGCTAAGATTTTTAAGGAGCTGTAATAATTTGTTAAACTATCTTTTTGAGAGGCTACTTAAAAATTCATCAGCAGTCATGACAGGAAGTAAGGATTTTTTAAAATCTCTTCCGTTTCTTGTAATAATTATTTTACAGTCTGAATCTACGGCACTAAAATATTGAAGTGCATCTTCAAAATCATTGAAAGATGAATTCAATCCTTTTTCGATTGTATATTGATCCAAAGGACAGATTTCACTTAATATCTTAAATTTTTGTAATTTTTCCTTTGCAATTTTAGAACTCTCAAATTTTGAAATAAAATAGTTGACCGTAGCAAATGAAATTGGTGAAACAACCAATGTCAACGTCTTTTTTTCAGCCAAAGTGGCGATTTTGGCAATTGGTTCATAAAAGGGATTTCTTTCACCCAATAAATCCAACATGACGTTGGTGTCTATAAAAATTCTTTCCCTCATTTGTATTTCTGAACTAAATGATCAGAATATTCTTTTTTATGATCCAAGTCAGTTGGAATGTTTGTTCCTGTAGCAATACTCTTGACAAAAGGCGAAATATCAAATTCCCCTGTTTTCTTTTCAGAGGTCAATGATTTAAGATACGATTCCACAATTCGAGACAAACTCATTTTTTTATCAGAAGCATATTCTTTTGCTTTTTCGATAATTTCCCGATTCAGCTTTAAAGTCAATTTAGTATCCATAGAAATCTTGATGTACGTACAAATATATTAAGTTATACGTATAATATCATTTTAGTTCAACAATACCTTTATTATTACAATCAAAAGAGGCCACTTCAAGGTATTGATGGAAAAACTCCAGCATTATTTAATCAAAACTGTCCTCGAATTACCTGACACATACAACAATGACAAAGTTGCAATTTTCTAAGCCTGACAACTAAGGAAACCTAAAACCAGCAGGGAATCCGTTTTTATATCTTTTTTACCGATCCAAACCCCAAGGAAATGGTTTTAAGTTTAAAATCAGATTCCTCAAACATATTCGTAAGGCCATTATTGTATTCTGTGAAAAATTGAAAAGCAAGTTTCGGGTTAAAATTGTATTCGATTCCACACTCCAGCTTTCCACTAATATTGTACTTGTTTTTAACAATTTCATTCGACACTTCATATTGATTGATCAATCCAAGGTCAGCATATATTTTTAGTTTCCCAAGAGGAAAATAGTACCTGAGACTGACTGGGATTTCTATAAATTGTAATTCAATTGTTTCTGAACCTAGAGGGACTAAAAAAATAACAGGAACCACAACTATGGAAACTGGTGCGGTATCTTCTCAAATCACATCAACCTTAAGAGACCCCAGACCCGTTCTGGATAGTAAGAAATTTTAACTGCCTTTGCTTTGCAGCCAGAACTTCCGGTTCTCAATAAACCGAACATTTTATTACTTTTGAGCATGTATTGGAATTGATGCTAATTTGAAGATTTAGATGAGCTGTCTAATAAATTAAACCCATCAAAAAAATATACTAGAAGACAAATTTGGTAGCAAAAAATGAAAACAGTAGAATCTTATATTGAGGAGTACAAGGGTTTAGAGCTAAATGAAGTTGTTGGTTACAACAAGTTCAATGGGTATGCCATTACAGCTCATAGTACTCAGATTGAAGGATCTACACTTTCTATTGAAGAAACCAGTCTTCTTATTGATGAAGGCACTACTCCAAAAGGCAAACCATTAGCGCATTCATTAATGGTCAAAGACCACCATAATGCATTGCAAATGGTTCTCAAATTTGGGAAAAATTCAACTCCTTTGAATCTAAAAACAATATGCCTAATCAACGAGGCTGTAATGAAAAACACAGGCAAAAAGTACAATACGGCTTTGGGTACAGTAGATTCTTCAAAAGGAGAATTAAGAAAAGGGTCGATCTTAGTTCAAAAGAGATATTTCCCTGCTTACAACAAGGTACCTGACCTGCTGAATAAACTTTGCGAGCAACTCAGCGAAAAAATGTCTGACAAACTTTCTCTTAGAGAACAAATAAATTTGTCTTATAGTGCTCATTTTAATCTGGTAAGTATTCACCCACATTATGATGGAAATGGAAGAACCGCAAGACTGTTGATGAATATGATTCAAAATTCCTTTGATTTGCTCCTTTCTATAGTGTACAATGAAGATAAGTTGGAATATTTCAATGCGCTGGAGGAGAGCAGAGATTCAGAATCATTGATTCCTTTTTATGAGTTTATGGATCAACAATATATCAAATACTTATCTTTAGAAATAGACAGATTCAACAATCACATGAATAAAGGAAGAGGAATGACTTTACTGTTTTAATTACCAGATAAGAATATATTCAATGATTATTCCTAACACTTTTCTTTTCTACTCAAGATTAGTTTACCATATAATTTACAACAACTTAACTAACAATTAATACAATGGGATTTCGATCTTTTCTTAGTAAACCTTTTGCCAGGTATGTAGTAAAAAAGCAAAAACTATGGATGCAAAACCCTGTTGGTGCTCAGCAAAAAATACTTAAGGATATTCTAAAAAAGGCCTCACAAACCAAATTTGGAAAAGATCATAATTTCTCCTCAGTCAACAACCATCAGGAATTCAAATCAAACGTTCCTGTAAGAGATTACGAACAACTCTCCTCATACATCAATATGGTGGTAAAAGGAGAAAAAGACATACTCTGGCCTGGGAAACCGGAATATTTTGCTAAAACATCCGGTACTACCTCCGGGATCAAATACATACCTATCACCAAAGACTCCATCCCAAACCACATCAACAGTGCCAGAGATGCATTGCTAAACTATGTGTATGAGACAGGCAACAGTAAATTTCTTGATGGCAGCCTGATCTTCCTTTCCGGAAGTCCTGTATTGAATCAAACAGCAGGAATCAATACCGGACGCTTATCGGGAATTGTGAATCACCATGTGCCCTCCTACCTGCGATCCAACCAGATGCCGAGCTACGAGACCAATTGCATGGAAGACTGGGAAGACAAAGTAGATAAAATTGTCGAAGAGACCTTGCACAAAGACATGTCCCTGATCTCAGGAATACCACCATGGGTACAAATGTATTTCGACAAATTAAATGAGAAAACCGGAAAGCATATCAAAGACATTTTTCCCAATTTCTCCTTATTCGCCCATGGAGGAGTAAATTTTGAGCCTTACAAAGCCAAACTGTTTGATAGTATAGGAAAATCGGTAGATTCCATAGAAACTTACCCTGCATCCGAAGGATTTATCGCCTTTCAGGACAGTCAGGAAGCAGAAGGATTGCTATTCCTTTTAAACTCGGGTATATTCTATGAGTTTATTCCTGCCGATGAATATTTCAACGAAAACCCTACCCGACTACATATCGGAGAAGTGGAACTTGGAGTCAACTACGCCGTGATCATCAACAGCAATGCCGGACTCTGGGGTTACTCTATCGGAGACACAGTGAAGTTCGTGTCCAAAGACCCATACAGGATTATTGTATCTGGAAGGATAAAACACTTTATATCGGCCTTTGGAGAGCATGTGATCGGTGAGGAAGTAGAAAAAGCACTGAACCATGCCGTATCTCTTTTCCCGGAAACAGAAGTAATAGAGTTCACAGTAGCACCACAAGTTGCCCCGGAAAATGGGCTGCCACAGCACGAATGGTATATTGAATTTGACAAAAAACCATCTGACCTGATAGAATTTACCAAAGCAATCAATTCCAAATTGCAGGAATTAAATGCATATTACGACGACTTAATTACAGGCAATATTCTTGAAATACTGAAACTGATCCCATTGAAAAAAAATGCCTTCATAGATTACATGAAATCTCAGGGAAAACTTGGTGGACAAAACAAAGTTCCCCGACTATCAAATGACAGAAAAATTGCAGATGCTTTGATAAAATTTAAAATATGAACCTGAGAAACCATCCAACATTGAAATCTATATTAAAACAACATTGGAAATTGACTATTCTTAAGTGGAAATGATGAAAGATGAAAAGAAGAATATCGCAATTCTGGGTTCTACCGGATCTATCGGAACACAAACACTGGAAGTGATTGCTGCCAACCCCGATCATTTCGAGGTAGAAGTGCTGACTGCCAATTCCAATGCAGAACTCTTAATTACACAAGCTAAAAAATTCAACCCCAATGCTGTTGTCATCACCAATGAGGATAAATATGCAGAAGTTTTTGAAGCACTAAATCCGCTCGATATAAAAGTATATGCAGGGGAAAAAGCACTCATCAGTGTAGTTGAGATGGACACAATAGACCTTGTATTAACTGCCTTAGTAGGCTATGCCGGATTGATGCCCACTATAGCTGCCATCAAAGCGGGAAAACACATTGCCTTGGCGAACAAAGAAACCCTTGTGGTAGCAGGCGAGCTAATCACAAAACTGGCTTATGACAAAGGCGTAAATTTATATCCGGTAGATTCGGAACATTCAGCCATATTTCAATGCCTGACTGGAGAATTTCACAACCCAACAGAAAAAATAATACTGACTGCCTCAGGTGGCCCATTCAGAGGAAAAAATACTGACTTTCTTAAAACCGTTACAAAAGCACAAGCCCTAAACCATCCCAACTGGGACATGGGCGCAAAAATCACCATTGATTCAGCCTCTTTGATGAATAAGGGACTGGAAGTGATAGAAGCAAAATGGCTGTTTGGTGTCCGCTACGATCAAATCGAAGTGGTAATTCATCCTCAATCTATCATTCATTCGATGGTGCAATTCACCGACGGCTCCATAAAAGCACAACTCGGACTGCCTGACATGCGTTTACCGATACAATTTGCCTTAAGTTACCCCAATCGGTTGGATTCTGATTTTCAAAGGTTTAACTTCGCCGATTACCCGTCATTAACCTTTGAGCAACCAGACATGGAAACGTTCAGAAATTTGAAGTTGGCTTATGAGGCGATGGAAAAAGGAGGCAATCAACCTTGTATCTTAAATGCAGCAAATGAAATCGCTGTAGAAGGTTTTTTAAGCGACAAAATTGGTTTCCTCGAAATGTCAGATGTTGTTGAAAAATGTATGGGAATATTACCACACATCTCTCAGCCCAGCATCGAAGATTATGTTAACACAGATAAAGAAACAAGAATAAAAGCTTTAGAAATAATTAATTAATGGAAGGATTAGTAATGACTGCCCAATTGATTTTGGGTCTTTCAATTTTAGTAGGAGTACACGAGTGGGGACATTTGATTGCCGCCAAAGCATTTGGTATGAGAGTTGAGAAGTTTTCAATTGGGTTTCCTCCAAAAATATGGGGATTTCAATACGGTGAAACCGAGTATTCCATTGGAGCCATACCGCTTGGAGGATTTGTAAAAATATCGGGAATGATCGATGAATCGCTCGACACCAAAAACATGAAAGCCGAACCTGATCCATGGGAGTTCAGGGCTAAACCAGCCTGGCAGAGACTTATCGTAATGATGGGTGGAATCATTGTAAACGTGATCACAGGCATCCTCATATTCATAGGTCTTTTTTACAGTCAGGGAGAGTCTATCGTCACCAAAGAAGAACTGAACAAACACGGTATTTTGGCTTATGAATTAGGGCAGGAAATCGGTTTTAAAACCGGAGATAAAGTATTAGAAGTCAACGGAAAAGATTTTAAAGAATTCACTGACCTTATCAGTCCTGAAACTATCATGGCTGAAAACGCATCGTATCTGGTGCAAAGAGGAAATGAAAAAATAACCATCAATATACCCATCACTTTTTTAGACAAATATTCTGATAAGGAAAACAAAGGCAGGTTTATTAGCTTTCTTCTTCCTTTTGAAGTGGGGCAAGTGATGGTCGGTACCGGAGCTGACAAAGGAGGATTGAAAGAGGGAGATAAGTTTGTATCGATAAATGGGCAACCGATTACCTATTTCCATGAGCTAAAAGAGGTACTGGATAAAAGTTCAGATACGGAAATTACCGCAGTAGTAAAGCGAAAATCAGGAAAAGAAGAATCTCTGAACATACAGGTAGATGAAGACGGCACTCTGGGATTCTATCCCGTATCACTATTGAACTACTCTCACTACGACTACAACTTGGCAGAAGCTACAGTAAAAGGAACGGAAGAAGCTTTCGGGAAAGTATGGGTAAATATTCTTGGCTTTGGGAAAATATTCCGCGGAGAAGTATCTCTGTCAAAATCACTAAGTGGCCCTATCAGAATAGCACAGATTTATGGAGGTACATGGAGTTGGGTGAAGTTCTGGAATATTACAGGACTACTATCCATGATCCTTGCATTTATGAATTTCCTGCCCATACCGGCACTGGATGGCGGGCATGTAGTCTTCCTGACTTACGAAATGGTATCGGGTAGAAAACCTTCAGATCAATTCTTAGAAAATGCCCAAAAAGTAGGCATGATACTGCTACTCGGCATCATGGGATTTGCCATTTTCAATGACATCTTTCAGTCAATTTTTTAGAAAACAGCTACATACCTCCCATAAAAAACATTTTTTGTCTGTTTTGCTTTGTTTTAGGAACGAATGTGATACATTTTTAGAGCAAGTGATTAAACCAAAACATCTTATAAAAGGAGTTCATAAAATTTGGCTTTACTAAACTTTGAAAGTTTAGTAAAGCCAAATTCCCACAGTTGATTACGGCTTTTCCATTTTTAGACCAGTATTGCATTCTTAGAAAAGGGTTGGCTTATTTATGTCAAACAATACTTCTATCTTTGCGCAAAAAAAGTGTCAGTGCGAAAAGATTACAAAAGATATACCATTACCTCGGCCTTGCCCTACGCAAACGGCCCATTACACATTGGACATATAGCAGGAGCTTATTTACCCGCCGACATTTATGTCCGGTATTTGAGATCGAAGCAAAAAGACGTACTCTATGTGTGTGGAAGTGACGAACATGGTGCTGCCATTACCATTAAGGCCAAAAAAGAGAGTACTACCCCTCAGGCAATCATCGACAAGTACCATGAATTGAATAAAAGTACTTTTGAGAAATTTGGTATTTCTTTTGACATATACCACCGCACTTCAGCGAAGATTCACCACGAAACTTCACAGGGATTTTTCACCAATTTGTATGAAAAGGGTGAATTTGAAGAAATAGAATCGGAACAATTTTACGATGAGGAATACAAACAATTCCTCGCTGACAGGTATGTAACTGGCACCTGTCCAAAATGTGGCCATGACAGTGCTTATGGAGATCAGTGCGAAAAGTGCGGCTCCTCTTTGAGCCCTACTGACCTGATCAATCCGGTATCCACATTGAGCGGAAAAACACCTGTACTTAAAACGACCAAGCATTGGTTTTTACCTTTGGACAAATACCAGCCCTGGCTGGAAGAGTGGCTGATAGAAGGCAAAAAAGGGGAATGGAAATCTAATGTTTATGGACAGTGCAGTTCGTGGCTCAAAGAAGGCCTGCAACCTCGCGCCATGACCAGAGATCTGGACTGGGGAGTGGATGTTCCTTTGAAAGAAGCTGTTGGAAAAAAATTGTATGTGTGGCTGGATGCCCCCATCGGCTACATCTCTGCCACCAAGCAGTGGGCCATCGACAATGGAAAAAACTGGGAAGACTACTGGAAAAAACACGACAATGAAGAGGACGATGCTTGCCTGATACACTTTATAGGGAAAGACAACATAGTGTTTCATTGCATCATTTTTCCTTCCATACTCCATGCTCATGGAGGGTATATTCTGCCCGAAAATGTACCAGCCAATGAATTCCTCAACCTGGAAGGAGAAAAGCTCTCTACGTCCAGAAACTGGGCGGTATGGTTAGACAAATACCTTGAAGATTTTCCGGGAAAAGAAGACGTATTGCGCTATGTGCTTTGCGCTACCGCTCCGGAAACAAAAGACAATGACTTTACCTGGAAGGATTACCAAACGAGAAACAACAGTGAACTAGTAGCCATTTTAGGTAATTTCGTCAATCGGGCAGTCGTGCTTACTCATAAGTTTTTTGAAGGGAAAGTTCCTCAAGCCGGAGCATTGGAAGCTATCGACACACAGACTTTGGAGGAGCTCAAGCAGTTTCCGGATAAAATTGCAGAGTCTATTGAAAAATTCAGGTTCAGAGAAGCACTGAGCTATGTGATGGATCTTGCCAGACTGGGCAACAAGTACCTGGCAGACACAGAACCTTGGAAAGTCATCAAAACGGATCAAGAAAGGACTGCAACAATATTAAATATTGGGCTACAAATAGCAGCGAGTTTGTCCATAGTGGCAGCACCATTTTTACCCCGAACATCTGAGAAATTAGGGAAACTCCTCAATGTTGACGTTTCGGATTGGGACAATGCCGGATCCGACACATTGCTGGTTGCCGAAAATGCAATAAACGAAGCTACTCTGCTATTTGATAAAATAGAAGATGAAGAAATACAAAAACAAATCGACAAACTGAAAAAACCCGTGACTGTGGAAGCCAAAGAAGTAACTCCCCAAAAAGAAGAGATAGCATTTGATGACTTTCTGAAAATGGATATTCGTGTAGGTACTATTTTGGAAGCGGAAGCAGTACCTAAATCCAACAAGCTGTTGAAATTTTTGGTAGATACAGGCATGGACAAAAGAACCATCCTTAGTGGCATTGCCAAGCACTACAGCCCTGAAGAAATGATTGGCAAGCAAGTGACCATATTGGCCAATCTCGCCCCAAGAAAAATAATGGGTGTGGAAAGTCAGGGCATGATCCTGATGGCAGAAAATAAAGACGGTAGCTTGAAACTCTTACAACCAAATGATTTGGCGGACAATGGGGCAATGGTGAGTTAAAGACTGCTAGAAAAATGTTTTGCCTAGGTAATTGTGATTATTTTCTTCTACCTTTAAGAAAAGGATATATCTAAAATGGATAGAACTGAATTTAAAAGAGAGCTAGAAAGACATAAAAATCAAATTGATGCGAGCATAAAGTTCCTTCAAAAAGGATTTGAAGAACTCAATCAAAGAAACTATGAATTTTATGACTTTATAGAGTCAAATTATTTCGACCTAGAGGAAAGATTATCAAAACTGGAACGACAGGTCAACAATTTGTCATAAGTAATTTTAATTCATCATCACAAAAACACCCCAGTAGTATGGGTCTTTAAATTTGTTTTTGAGCAATTTTTGAGCAGAAATAAACGCTTCCTGTTTATTTCCTGTCTTTAGCCAGCCTGTTGTTTTAAGTCTTCCGAAGGATGACTTGAAACTTCTCATGAAAACCAGTGTCTTCGACACAGCATCTTTCATTCAATCATTTATGAGTGACAATAATTCTTTCTTACCCGAATAGCCTCTGGCACTTGAATATTTGCAGGCTTTCCAATACTTCTCCCCTAGCACAAGCGAGACGCTTGTGCTCTAATTTGATTTAGCGGAGTAGAATAACTCAAATTCGATAAAAGATAAGAACCGTTAAACTACTCCAATACCTGATTGTTATCTCTCCCCCACTGATCCTTTAATGCCATTTCTCTCTTACAATTAGATTGATAAAAAGGGATTTTATTATAGTGTTTCGTGTCAATAAGTTTTATAACTAGTGAATCAGTTTTATAACTTATTTTTTAGTTATATGTTTGAGAATGGAAAAATTAGCAAAAGCGGAAGAACCAATTATGCATTGGCTATGGAAGTGTAAAAAGGCATTTGTAAAAGAAATAATTGAGAAGCTACCTGACTCAAAACCACTATATAATACAGTATCATTAATTATGAGAGTGCTCGTTGATAAAGGAATGGTCGGGAATGAGTCCTTTAGAAGAACCCATCGATACTTCGCTATTTTATCTAAAAATGAATACCGGACATAGTTATTCAAGTCCGCTATTTCTGATTATTTCGATGGATCCTATTCAAGTATTGTTTCTCACATGGCGAATAGTCGGAAAATGACATAGAAGAAATTAAGAACCTTATAAATACCAAAGTAAAACCATGAAGGAATTTACATTCTATCTGATACAGAATATAGTGCTTATGGCTATATTTTTTACTAGCTATCGATTGCTTTATAAGCGATATTCCAGCCATTCATTCAAGCGGTATTTTTTAATAACAGCGATATTCCTTTCTACAATTATCCCACTAATACATATCGACATTACACTTCCCCAAGAAGTAAGCATCTTTTCCACTCCTCCAAAAAGTATAAAACAGTATATAGATGACTCTATCAAACCGAAAAAACCTTATGATGAGGTATTGGCAAGAAAATCTGAACCATTAACATTGACGGAGAGCAAGACTATTCTACCAGATGAAAATCTCGTAATCACCAACTCCAAGGATTTTGCTACATGGACATATTTTGGACTCGCCTTTATTTTCTTTTGGCGTTTGCTTTCACAACTGTTTTCATTTTATCGTGTATTGAAAAGATCATCAAAAATCTTATATAATGGAGATACCATATACCTGGATCGATCTAACAAAATTACAGGAGCTTCATTTTTCAATTTTATTGTGATAGCAGAAAAATACCGGGATAAGGATGAGTTTGCTGTGATATATGCACATGAAAGAGCGCACGTTCAGAGGCTTCATAGTTTTGATGTTTTATTGTCTGAACTTTGCTGTACACTACTATGGGTAAATCCTTTCTATTGGTTGTTTAGAAAAGAAATTGAACTGAATCATGAGTTGGAAGCAGACGTGTTGGCATCACAAAAAAATGATGTAAAGGAGTACTCTTTTACATTGCTTTCATTAGCTAATTCGAATTTCAGGATGTTGAACGCTAATCATTTTGCATCGAGTAATATCAAGTATCGTATCACACAACTTTTGGATCAACCCTATAAAAAAATATCTAAAGTTCGAATCAGTATGATTTTTCTAATATTGTCTCTGGTAGTTTGGCAATTCAGCTGTGAGTTGCATGAAGATGTTATTGATCCTATTACCAGCTTCAATGGGAATAGGGAAACGATAAAGAATATTAAATCTATTAGCACCAGATTTTTAGGCCATTATGATGATTTGGAACATAAAAATACTCGCTTGATTTCAAAAGCTTTTTTTCTTCCTGATGGTTCTTTGGAAAAGGTGGAAAAATACCTGAACTACCCCTATAATTTTGAAGAACCTGTTGTGATGGATTTTTATGTTGAACCAGACTTAAAAAATCTACTTCAGGTAATGGACGGGCTGCCTTTTGAGATAGCTGAAAATTCAATTTTATATGGCAATGACTGGCCTAAATACATAGCTGCAATCCCTGAGAAAAGGAAATTATATGATTTTCAAAACAAAAGCACATTCGACTGCAATACTGAAACTAATGAAAGCGGATTTCCAACAGAGATCTTCTTTACTGAAAAAAATGATGATTTTCCATTGAAAGATTGGGGATACAGTTTTAAAGAAACGTTCGATTATCAGGGAAAGTTGGTTTCTAAATACTCTCATATTGCCAATAATCGTCATATCGTCATTGACGATTATTTTTCATATCAGGGAGATAAAATAGTCGGTGTTTCTGGAAAAAGTGCTCAATTTAAATTTGAATATAATGAGGGAAAACTCAGTAAAACAGAGAAATATGTAAATACTGAATTGGTCAATACCAGAAAATACTACTACAATGACTCTGGGGTTAAAATTCGTACTGAAGTTTTCAACCGATATGGAAAGCCGGAATATACCGTTCAGTTCGAATTTGAATATTACGAAAATGCTGAAGAATGAATCTTGATTAACCAAATGGGAAATAGCATTTAAAAATACTTGCTATCCTCTGACCCGTTCAGGGGTCTCTTAGAGTTGTCTGTGACTTTAAAAGGTACAAGTATAAGGTGCTTTAAGGAGTTTTCACTTTTAAATGCGCTTGCTTTGGATTACTCAAGGTTTTTATTCCAGAATTTATGGATTGGTATATCTTTGCGGCTATGGCAAAAAATGACGATCCTAATTTGTTGAAAAAGATCATAGCTCACGCTAAGGAGTATGGTTTTGTGTTTCCATCAAGCGAAATATATGATGGGCTGAGTGCTACGTATGATTACGGTCAGTACGGTGTGGAGTTGAAGAATAACATCCGCAGCTATTGGTGGAAAGCCATGGTGCAGATGAATGAAAATATAGTAGGGCTGGATGCTTCCATTTTTATGCATCCAACTACATGGAAGGCTTCCGGTCACGTAGATGCTTTCAATGATCCATTGATTGATAATAAAGATTCTAAAAAACGTTACCGTGCGGATGTGCTGATTGAAGATCACATCGCCAAGATTGAAGCCAAGATCAACAAAGAGGTAGATAAAGCAGCCAAGAAATTTGGTAATGATTTTGATGAAAAGCAGTTTAAAGAAACCAATCCAAGGGTGCTGGATAATGTTAAGAAAATAGATGACATCAATTCACGATTTAAAAGAGACTTAGAGGAAGAGGATTTTGATGATTTGAAATTGCTAATTGAAGAATTGGGAATAGCAGATCCGATAAGTGGCTCTAAAAACTGGACAGAAGTACGTCAATTCAACCTCATGTTCTCAACAGAATTGGGATCATTGGCAGATGGAGCGAGCAAAATTTATTTAAGGCCTGAAACCGCTCAGGGTATTTTTGTCAACTACCTCAATGTGCAGAAAACGGGTAGGATGAAGCTTCCTTTTGGGATAGCCCAAACAGGAAAAGCTTTTAGAAATGAAATTATAGCCCGTCAGTTTATATTTCGTATGCGGGAGTTTGAGCAGATGGAAATGCAATTTTTCGTAAAGCCGGGAACAGAAATGGAGTGGTATGAACATTGGAAAGCAAAAAGGCTCGCATGGCACAAAGCTCTTGGTCTGGGAGAAGACAGCTATCGATATCATGACCACCTCAATCTGGCACATTATGCCAATGCAGCATGTGATATAGAGTTTGATTTTCCAATGGGATTCAAAGAACTTGAAGGAATTCATTCCAGAACGGATTTTGACTTAAAAGCTCACGAAGAATATTCAGGTAAAAAACTACAGTTTTTTGATAACGAGGAAGAAAAATCGTATGTGCCTTATGTAGTAGAAACCTCAATTGGGCTGGACAGGATGTTTTTGGCTGTATTGACTTCAGCTTTTCAGGAAGAAACATTAGAAGATGGCAGCAGCAGAACGGTATTGAAGATACCACCAGTATTGGCACCAATCAAAGCCGCAGTATTGCCTTTGCTCAACAAAGATGGCCTTCCAGAGAAAGCACATGAGATATTGGATGAACTAAAAATGTCAGTTAATGTGCAGTATGATGGTAAAGATGCGATAGGTAGAAGGTACAGGAGGCAAGATACTATTGGGACTCCCTATTGTATCACCGTAGATCATCAGACACTGGAGGATAACACAGTTACAATACGAGAAAGAGATAGCATGGAGCAAAGAAGGGTTTCTGTAAAAGACGTGGTGAATGAGATAGAAGAAGCGGTTTCAATCAAAGCTTTGTTGAGATCGGTGAATTAACCAAGACAAGATTTATATCCCACGCTTTAATTGAGAGTTTCTTAATTTGTTTAAATTAAGCCAAAATAGCTATTCTCTATTATGGGATTTTATACTCTACTCATTTTTGTGTCATTACTTGTTTTGGTAGTGTTTTTAGTTGTGATATTGACACCAATAATAAAAACACAACTTAAAGCTCGAAAATTAGGAGTAAATATTACCCTAAAAGAAGCACATGCCCTTTCCAACATTCCAGAGCTGCCAAATGAGTTTCTAAATACTGCAGCAGACCTGCGTAAAATTGACAGAAATGTTTATTTGGGTTCTCTGGTCGATTACCACATCGCAGGTGGTAACTTGTCCAAATTGAAAGATGGACTGGAAAGAATAAAATCAAGTGGGAAAGAGGTGTCTTTCAATACGCTTTTGCTTTTAAACCTGGCAAAAAAAGACGTGCAAGAGGCAATCGACAACATTGACAAAGTGTATGAGATAGATGTGAGGGAAGTTGAAGAAAATGGAATCAAAGTTAACTACCATGGGGAATTTAAAATTGACTTTCAGGATTCTTTTTGGGTAATTCCTGACTTGGAAGAAATCAAAGAAAATTTAAAAAACAAGATTGAGTTAGCCCTCCTGAGTGCAGATACGAGCGATAAAGGACTTGAAGAGTTCATCACTCAAAAATACCTGAACAAAAGTTTTTGGAGAGATCAGTCTCATGCTATTATCCTAAATCAGAAAATTGAAATCATCAATTAAATAGATATGCCGATATTGAAATTTGACAACACGGAGGCGAAAATAGTTCGCAAAGGATTGGAAAGAAAAATCATTCATACAGGGGATTTAATGACAGTATTATTGGATTTTTCTGATGGCCCCTGGAAGGAAAAGGAACCTCCTCACTCACATTCTCATGTACAAACTTCATACATAGCTGAGGGTGAAATCATATTTTATTGTGAAGGTGAGCCCGATGAACACTTGAAAGCAGGCGATATGTTTGTAGTGCCTTCTGGTAAGTTGCATACCATAAAGTTGCTGACAAAAACAGCTCGTTTGGTGGACAGTTTTTCACCTATCAGGGAGGACTTTTTGTAAAATAAAAGATGAAAGCATACTGCATTAGCGGCATTGGAGCCAATGAAAAAGTATTTCACCAGCTCAAGCTTGATTTCGAATATGTGCCTGTCAAATGGATGCCAACAAATGTATCCGAAACGCTTCAAGACTATGCGCACAAACTTTGTGATCAGGTTGATACCAGTGAGCCGTTCGTGTTGATCGGGGTATCTTACGGAGGTATGCTGGCAACTGAAATGAACAAGTTCATTCGCCCGGAAAAGACCATTCTGATTTCATCCACTGCTACCAGAAAGGAATTGCCCTGGACTTTGAAGTTTTTAGGCAACACAAAAATCATTTATCTTGTCCCTTCTACATTTTTTACTGTTCCTCCATTCATCATATTTTGGTTTTTTGGGATCAATACAAAAGAAGGCAAAAGAATGATCACTGAAATCATTGGAGGAATTGACAAAAAGTTCACTAAGCTGTCTGTAAAAAAGATACTGGAATGGAAAAATATGGATATAGCACCAAATACATTAAGAATTCATGGTGATAAAGACAGATTACTTCCAGCTCCCCTCAATGTAGAATACATTGAAGTTAAAAATGCCGGACATTTCATGATTGGAAACCGAGTCGAAGAGGTCAGTGAAATCCTGAACAGAGAATTCAAATTAATTTGAGACACTATATCTGGAAACATATTTTAAATCCGGATTAAAATGTATTCGTTTAGATAATAGTGCCAAAAATCATCCTTTCGCCACTCAAATATTTTTATTCCCCTCCTCTATTCTTTTTTGGTTCTCAGCAGCTTCTTTCAAAATCTCCAATATCTTTTCGTTTTTTACTATAACCAGCCCCAAGCTTTCTTTTGACACTCCATCCTTGAGCTTGTAATCATATACTGGCATGTCATTTTGAAATTTTGTTTGGAAACATTTGAATATGACATTTTCGTGCTCTTTAAGCTCAGTTGCTATTTCAACAATATGAGTAGATATTAGAAATAAGCTTAAATGAATCTTTAAAAACCCAGAAGTAACCATAAAAGAAGCATCAAAGGCATCTTTCACACTTGTCCCCCTGAAGAGTTCGTCAAAAATAAAAATCATTTTGTTGTTTTTCTTAATTGATAAAGCGGCATCCTTTACTCTTTTTACTTCACTATAAAAATGACTGTAACCTTTATTAATATCGTCCGAGAGGTTGATAGTAGTGTTCAGTCCATTGAATATAGAAGTACTCATTTTCTTTGCAGGAACAGGAAACCCTAAGTGAGCCAGATAAACACAGATACCGAAAGATTTAAGAAAAGTAGATTTTCCAGACATATTGGCTCCTGTCAAAAAACATAAATTTTTGGCAGGACTCATTTTGATGTCATTGGAAACAGGAGTAACAATAGAAGGATGAAACATACCTCCAATTTCTACCATAGGATCGGTTGAGTCCACATACTCAGGGCACACCAAATTATATTGGCTCATAGCAGTGGCAATTGATGCATACGCTTCCAGCTCATACAGGCAATTTAAAAGAAACAATATGTCATCTTTAGCCTGTTTTCTAAAGGTGCAATCATACTTGCCTAAATAGAATATGCCAGAGTTAGTATCATAGGTCTGCCTAATTCTTCGAATTTCTTCCTTGCCAAGGGTTTCTTCTATCTCATATAATACCTTTGACAAATACATTGGTAAATTTTCCTTAGCAAACTCTCCTAAAAGTGAATTTAGGTAGTTTAAAAAACCGATGGTCTTTTCAATTCCCGTCTCTTTGATATAGTAATCATTTGTTACCCTATACCTGTTTTCAATATTGGAAATAAAAGAGTTTAGCTTGCTATCTTTTGAAATTGAAATGTCAGAAGTAATGTAATATTCAACAAAGTCAATTTGCTTACTATCCAATAGCAATTGGGTTTTGCTTGCATAAAAGAACTGAATAGAGTCTCTTCTGGATTTTAGAACGTTCAAATTTTGACTTGGTGTTTTGAACATTTTATGAAGCACCTCCCTTCCACCTTTGGTCTGTACCTGATCGAAAAGAGCCAACAAAGAACCTGGAGTGCCATTTTCAAACAAATCAAGATCTTTCAAAGTTTGTTGGTCTGCTAAGAATGATAATTCAGAGATTTCATTGTCTTCTGAATTGGTTTTTGCGGTGAACGTTCCTACTGGTAAATACTTCAAATCTTCCAACTGTTCAAGCTGCTCAATCGGTTTACACGACCCATTTGTCAAAAGTATAATTCGATCACTTGCCTCAATAATATTCCTATAGTCGTGATCGGTTATTATAAATCCTTTACCTGAACTGTGCTGATCTATGAGCTCCTTGATCGCTTCCCTGTATAGAGGTTCAATTCCAGAAAATGGTTCATCTAAAAGTATAAACTTAACAGGAAGGTTTACCAGTAATAAAACTTCGAAATACCTTAATTCACCACCTGAAAGTTCAGAAACATCTTTATTAAGGTGCTTGCTAATTCTTTTATCATTTAAGATTTCATTCCTTTTATCTTTAGCATCGATAAAAATAGCAGCAATTCGCCTTAGAGAAATTCCTTTCGGCAAAAAAGCCTTCTGTGGTAAATATGCTGCTAAACCTCTAGCCTCATACAGTTTTGAATATACCCTTTTGTTAACCCTTATGCTTTTGTCGTGCGTATGTTCCGTTCCATATATGATTTTGAGAAGTGTTGATTTTCCGCACCCGTTTCTACCCAATATACCTAAAACCTCTCCTGTACTACATTTTAAATATACATTGGAGAGAACTTTTATATGCCCATAACTCTTGATTATACTATCTGCTTCAAGTTCATGCTTTCCCATCACACCAAAGCTTTAGTCACAAAGTAAAAGATGAGTAGCAAAACATCGATAAGATAAGTAATTGTTAAAAGCTTCAGCTTTGAAATTCCTCGATTGAAATAGAAATAATACCTGTCTGCATACCTAATTTCATAAAAATACACTGACAACAAAAAACCGACAGTTATAGAGGATACAATAAAGGTACTGAGAAAGTCAAGCCCTACAGCCAAGCCAGATATACCTAACAAAGCTGAAAATGGTAAGTTGAAATAATGAAGCTCCTTATAATAAAGTAGTATTAATTTCATTTAAACGTATTTAGAGAATATTCAACGAAAACTCTCTCAGAATAGTATAAGATCACCCCTTCCGCCACTCAAGCATTTTCTCATAGATATCCAGGCAAATCCATGCATCGGTAGCGGCATAGTGCATTTGAGCCCGGGTAAGTTTCGGGTTTTCCCAATTGGAAACCTGCTGGCTTTTTGAAATTCTTTTGTTGAGAAATATGCCAGAGAGCTTTCTGACCCCTATGCTTTCCATTTCCAGTTCTTCTGCCAACTCATTGAGGTCAACAAAGCCTTCCGGTTTAATTGGTTTTATCTTTTGCAAGTCACGGATATCGTCTCTCAGCCCTATTCCCAATTTGAGGGTGTCCTGATCTTCGAAGAGGCTAATGAGGTGTTCTTCCAGCCCTGTTTTGTTTATTCTGATAAGGTAAACCACATCATGCACTGCCAGTTGCACCAATGCCACGGCATGGTATTGTCCTTTTTTAAAAGTAGGTTTTGTTTCGGTATCAAAGCCCACTACTTTTTGTTGTCTACAGTGTTGAACAGCCCTTTTAATCTCAGAAGCATCTTCTATCAATCGGATTTTACCCTGATAACGAAACAGCGGCAACTCTTGTAGTTCATCTTTGGTAATACTTTTTACATACATTATTGCTGATCTCCTCCTTCTACAAGTTTCTTTATTTTAATATTTAAAAAACCATAAACCATAGTCATAACAGGGCTTATGATATTGAAAAAACAATATGGGATAAAGTCCAATGGACTCACTGCCAACACACTGGAATGAAAAGCACCACAGCTATTCCAAGGCACAAGTACTGAAGTAACAGTTCCCGAATCTTCAAGCGTTCTACTCAGATTCTCAGGAGCCAATTTTCTATCCCTGTAAACATCGACGTACATCCTTCCCGGCACTACTATGGCCAGGTATTGATCTGAAGCCGTCAGATTAAAAAATATGCAGGTACTGGCTGTAGATGCAATCAACGATCCTGTGGATTTGGCAAAAGACAAAATAGAATCAGCTATCTTTTTGAGCATACCTGAGCATTCCATCACTCCTCCAAATATCATGGCTGTAAAAATCAACCAGGTGGTATTTAGCATTCCTGCCATTCCTTTGGAAATCAGTAGTTCATTGACAGTTTCGTTGTTGGTAGTAATGTATATTTTACCATAAAGTGCTTTCATAGATCCTGCAAATAATACTTGCCAATAAGCTCCGGTATATCCGGACACCTCTTCTATTATATTTCTTTGAAAAACCAAAGCAAACAACAATCCCAAAATAGTAGCAGTAAACATAACAGGGATAGCAGCTACTTTTCTATAAATCATGTACACCATAACTGCGGGCACAACAAACAACAATGGGGACAAATAAAATTTACTTTCTATTGCTGAGAGTATTTCCTGAGTACCAGTCAATTTGATATCCGTGCCATTGGTAAACCCAATGAATAGAAATATAATTAACGTGATACTGATGGATGGAAAAGTGGTCAGAAACATGTACCTGATGTGGGTAAAAATGTCTGTGCCTGCCATAGCTGGTGCAAGGTTGGTGGTGTCCGATAGTGGCGACATTTTATCACCGAAATAAGCACCCGACAAAACCGCTCCGGCAACCACTCCATCGTGAAATCCCATCGCCCTGCCTATGCCAATCAGTGCTATGCCTACAGTAGCTGAGGTAGTCCATGAACTCCCAGTCGCCAAAGACACCACAGAGCACACCACACAAGCGGCAAACAAAAACATAGTGGGATTCAATAGCTGTAACCCATAATAAATCATAGCCGGAACTATACCGCTGAGCATCCAACTACCAGCAAGGGAACCTATCAAAAATAATATGAGAATAGAGGGCATGGCTGAGTTGATCGTTTTGATCATTCCATCTCGAATTTCCAGCCACCTGTACCCCAGTTTCAAGGCAATCACTGCCGCAACAGATGCAGATAAGATCAGTACCATTTGATTGGAACCATCCAGAGAAGCGTCACCAAAAATGCCAACATTGATAAAAAGCAGAACAGTAAGAAAAATAATAGGAATAAATGCCTCCAGTAAAGTTGCTTCCCGTTTTTGTTTTGGCATTCAGTATTAATTTGGGTTCAAAAAGGGAAGTTAGATATTTTTTGTGAAATGATTTGGGATTCAGATATGAGAATGTGTCAAAATACTCGAATAAAATCAACATTTAGCCCTTTCTCCTTTTCAACTCTTTTTTTACCAATAAAAATTCACGGCTTGTTTGTCCTGCAATAGCAGTATTCTCTTCTGCCCTACGCATCAGGTAAGGCATTACTTTTTCGACAGACCCATAGGGCACGTATTTGGCTACATTGAATCCTTCTTTGGCTAGGTTGTAAGAGATATTATCGCTCATCCCATACAATTGGGCAAAAAACACTCTGGAGTCAGCCCTGTCAACTCCCTTAGAGTCTATCAACTCAGCCAGGTGCATTGAGCTGTCTTCATTGTGAGTTCCGGCACAAACCGATATGCTGTCGATATGATCTATACAATAGTCAAGTGCCAGATTGTAGTCTCTGTCACAAGCCATTTTGTTCGGTTGAATGGGATCATCATATCCCATTTCCTCGGCTCGTTCCCTTTCTTTTTCCATGTAGGCTCCTCTTACCAATTTAGCCCCAAGATGGCAATTCATTGACCTTAGTTCCTGATGGGCATTGGTCAAATCATTCAAAGCACTTTTCTTATACAATTGGTAGGTATTGAAAATATAAGCCTTGTCCTTATTGAATTTGCGCATCATAGCATAGACCACATTGTCGATTGCTTTTTGTATCCACGACTCTTCGGCATCTATATAAAGACACTTCCCATGCTTCACTGCTTTGGCACATATTGCCTCCACTCTCTTTTCAAACCTGATGTATTTGTTTTTTTCATTTTCAGTAAAACTCAAACCTGATTGTGCCTTTATCAACAAGTCAAAATCAATAAAAGCCGTCAATTTCATTACTGTGATAGGAATATTTTCAGACGTAGCGGCATACTCCAATGACCGAATCATCTCTAATTTATTGGCTTCAAATCCTTCTTCTGTATTTTCCCCTTCCACAGAATAATCAAGAATGGCTTTGATATTTGATTGTTTCAGTTTTTCGATAGTAGTTCTGCATCCCTCGAGAGACTCTCCCCCGCAGAATTGAAAAAACAGGGTTTTCCTGATAAGCCCTTTAACAGGAAGCTTTAATTTCAATACCGTTGAGGTACACCAAATCCCAACTTTAGTGATTAATGGGTAATTCATGGTACAGAACAAAAAGTACATCAACCGAAGTGCTTTGTCAGACTTGTCTCCAAAAGCAACCGCCGTATCATCAAAGGATATTTTTGACCCATTCATTCTACTAAATTTGTGACAAAAGTAGATTTGATCTGCATGAGAATGTAAATCGCCATTTGCACATACTCATACAAAATTGATTAGTTCAGGCCAGAGTGATGGTTGATCACTGAAGTTTTGGGCTATTGAAGTGCCACAACACTGGCGAATACTATACTTTTGCAAAAAATCAGAAAATATGCAGGAGCAAACCATTTTATATTTACTACTCGGAATTACTACTTTCGATTTTCTTTTTGACAAAACCTTATCCTACCTCAACGACAAAAACCGAAAGCTCCCAATACCAGCTTCTTTGGAGGGAATATATGATGAAGAGCAGTACAAAAAATCGCAAGAGTACCATAAAGTCTCCAATAATTTCTCCATTCTCACGTCATCCATCAGTTTTATATTGACGATGGGTATGCTTTATTTTGGGATTTTCGGATGGCTCGATGGCTGCCTCAGAAGTGTCGCTCCTATAGACCTTATCGCATCACTTTATTTTTTCGGAATTCTTTATTTTGTTTCCGACATTGTTACCATTCCTTTTCAACTCTACAGCACTTTTGTAATTGAGGAAAAGTTCGGATTCAATAAGACAACTGTCAAGACCTTTGTGATGGATAAAATCAAGGGATACGTAATGACCCTGATCATCGGAGGCATCATCTTATCCACGTTGATATGGCTGATTTTCTCTATGGGACAGGGATTCTGGCTTTATTTCTGGATCATCATTTCAGTCATCATGGTCTTTATCAATATGTTTTATACCTCATTGATTGTACCCATTTTCAACAAACTCACCCCACTGGAAGAGAGCGAATTAAAGTCAGCAATTGAAGACTATAGCAAAAAAGTGTCCTTCCCATTGACCAATATATTCGTTATCGATGGATCAAAGCGGTCGTCTAAAGGCAATGCTTTTTTCTCCGGTTTTGGAAAAAAGAAAAAAGTGGTACTCTACGATACACTCATTGAAAAGCACACCAAAGAGGAGTTGGTAGCAGTACTTGCGCATGAAGTTGGACATTTTAAGAAAAAACACATTATCTGGTCAATGATTTTTGGCATTCTTCAAACAGGCTTTATGTTGTACCTTTTGTCATTAATGATTTTTAACAGTGAGGTGTCTTATGCTATGGGAGGACAAACCACAGCCATTCATTTGAATATTCTTGCTTTTGGCATTCTATTTTCACCACTATCGAAAATCACAGGGGTATTGATGAATATTTTTAGCAGAAAAAATGAATACGAAGCAGATGAATATGCAGTAGTCACCTACGATAGAAAGCCATTGATCGATGCTCTCAAAAAACTAACTTCTGACAGCCTGGGAAATTTGACTCCTCACCCGTTGTATGTGTTTTTCAACTATTCTCATCCTTCTCTACTACAAAGAGTAGAAGCCATGGAACGGGTTAAAAAGTAAGATAGGCAGAGCAACTTCAGAGGGATCAAATAAAATCTATTTCCGTTCTGAAAGGAAATTTCATAAAAAAAGCGTGCGATTCTTTCACGGACATTTTTCCTTCGAAAATTTTAAGAAGGGTTTCGGTAATAGGACATCTGAAGTCATAACTTTCAGCCAATACATTCACAATTTTCACTGTATTAACTCCTTCGGCGACTTCTTCCATGGTGTTGACTATATCCTCCAAAGATTCTCCCTGAGCCAGCCTGTATCCCACTGTGTAGTTACGGCTAAGCTTGGAAGTGCAGGTAGCAACCAAGTCGCCTACTCCTGCCAGTCCGAGAAATGCATGAGTGTTTCCTCCTAATGCCTTACCGATATGAATCATTTCTACCAAACCTCTGCTGATCAGCAGTGCTTTGGAATTTTCGCCAAGCTTCATGCCACTAATGGCTCCTGCTGCGATAGCTATGATGTTTTTTAAGATTCCACAAAGTTCTATTCCTATCAGATCATTACTCCCGTACACCAGAAATCTGTCGCTCTTTAGTAGTTTTTGACCTATGTCTATTACTTCCTCAAAATGGCTGGCCACCACAGTAGCCGCAGGTTGATGTTCTTCGATTTCTTTAGCCAGATTTGGCCCTGCAAGACATCCTACCCTAAGCACACAACTCTCCTCCATTATCACCTCACTCATGGTTTTTACATGCTTTCTGGTAAGAGGATTCTTTTTGTCAATAACTTCATTCGGGGCAAGATTCAAATCCAATCCTTTTGTCCCATGAATCAAAATGTGATACGGCTTCAGGTAAGGAGCAAGCTGAACCATCATGCCTCTGAAATTGGCAGAAGGGATAATGGGAAATATAACCTCACATTGCTCAGCCACCTGCCGGATGTCGTTCGTAACTGTTATGTTTGAATGGATGTCCTGGCTAGAATTTCGTCTGGTTTGCTCTATTTTTGCAGCTTTTTCTTTGTCCCTTACAAAAAGTAATACAGGATTTCGATCTGCAATAATATTGGCTATAGCAGTCCCAAAACTCCCTGCTCCAACCACGCCTGTCATATTCTTAGAGGAGCTTTTCAAGGTCATAGCCTAACAATCTGTTGTGATAGAAGTACAAAAGATTCATATTCTGAACCACTATATCACCATTTTTAGCTCTACCTAAAGGAGGCTCAGGGTGATACATTCCAAGGTTTCTCAATCCATGTTTGATAACGTCATCGATTTCATCTTTCATGTGGTCACCAATTCCTACTTCCCCTCTCTCATGAATTGCCATTACCTCCTTCACAAAAAACTCCACTTTTTCTCTAAACTCAGAATATTCAATGCGCAAGTCTTCATCCGGTAACCTCAACAAACTGTAGAGATCGAAGTGTCTGAATCTTTTTCCAATCATTCTAAAAGCTGTAAATGCCAACAAATGACTGGAGAGTACTCTATTGTTTTTGTGAAACTCTTCCACAATCCTTTTGCCAAGAATCCGATTGTACTCCTGCTCACGCTGGCTGTCTTCGGTGATTTCTCCCTCTGACCTAAAGTAATCCCTCAAATCAATTGGAGTTCCTTTTTTGTCAATACTATTACCATGTTCATCCACATAGTTGCCGACCACATCTATAGCTCTGCCAATTGATACTGAAACTCCTGATCCTTTGGTAAAAAATTTTATCAGAAATTTTGAAATCTTATACGAAGAAGTGAATTCATCGGCTTCTACATAGTAACGTTGTTGCCCTTTACTCTTAAGGTAGTCATTGATCAAACTCGGTGCTTCCAGTACAAAATGGTAATTGGTTGTAACTGGTACAATAAATATCTTTCTGGATTTGATATCGTCTTCATTTTGATAAATCTGACGTTGTGCTTCTATGGCAGTACCCAAAAGTCCAAGTTTCAATGACTTTTCAATTTTACCCGATCTTGACCTTGTTCCTCCCGGGAAAAACAAACTGTGACACCCCTCTCTCAAAGCAATTGTTGAGTAGGTTTTAAGCGTTTCAAGATATACCACATTCTTTTTTCTGCGATCTACTTTGTATGCGCCCAGACTGTTCATGAAGTATGCAAAAATCTTCACGTTGAACAGGTTTAACCCTGCACCATATATAAATGGAGGCAAACCAAGGTATTGTATTACCCAGCCAATAAGTGGTGAATCCAGGTTACTGAAGTGAGTTGGCACCATGACTACAGTGCCTATTCGTGCTAATTTTCTTATTTGATCATTTTCCCCAACTACATGAATTTTATCATCCAAATCAAGTTGATTGCTAAACAATGACCATGGACCTCTCACTCTTGCTGCATTCAGTAATCTGGCGAAACCTATGGTGATCAGTGTTCTGGAGAAACGATACCTGGACGGACGAAAATTTCCTGCAATCTCTTCCGCATATCGTCTGGTAATATTTTTTAAAATCTCCTTTAGCTTCGATGTAGCTTCCTCCTCTGGAAGGTTATCTGTATCCGCTATACGTTTTTGGAGGTTTTCAAAATAATCTCTTTCATCCTTAGGATCAATTTTCCAGGGGTTGTTCTTGATCCTTTGAATCTCCCTATAAACGGTTGTCTCAAGTTCTTCGCGTAAAGTTCTTCCTCTCGGGGAATCAAGCAGATTTTCGTAGCTTTCTTCAAAAACCAAATCTACAAACTCACTCCTTTTTTTAGCCATCTGGACTACCGGCCAGCTTTTGGTGTCTTTAAGTATCGGTTTGTATTTGGTTTTTTTTCTCCTCTTTCTCAGTACGATCGGCCTCATAGCAATAGTTTAGTACAGGCAATATAACACGATTATCTTAAATTTTCGTGAGCGTTTCGGTCAGTTTATTGGTGGTCTGTCAATTTGAATCTTGTTGCTACAAGTCCGCATGAGTTTCCATTTTTCCCTATAATTGCAAATTAATATTCTATATGTCCGCAAAAGTAATGAACAGAAACATAAAAATAGCACCATCTCTATTATCAGCTGATTTTTCTAAACTAGGTGAAGACATAAAACTTGTGGAAGAAGGTGGTGCTGATATCATACATTACGATGTAATGGATGGACATTTTGTACCAAACATGACAATTGGCCCTTTGGTATTGAAAGACATCAGGAAATGCACCAAGCTTCCAATAGATGTGCATTTGATGATTTCAAACCCTGATCAGTACATCCCTGATTTTGCAAAAGCCGGAGCTGACATGATTTCTGTACATGTGGAAACCTGCCCGCATTTGCACAGAACAATTCAATTGATCAAGGAGCACAAGTGTAAAGTCGGTGTGGTACTCAACCCCCATACTCCGCTCAATACACTGGATGAAATATTGCTGTCTCTGGACTTTGTGTTAATTATGTCTGTAAATCCCGGTTTTGGTGGACAAAAGCTGATACCGGAAACATTGACTAAAATTTCTAATCTTAAAAAAATTCTGGTAGAAAAAGACCTCAACCATATAGAGATTGAAATTGACGGAGGTGTGAAATTAGACAACATCAAAGAAGTAATTGATGCTGGTACAGATATAATTGTTTCAGGTTCAGGAATTTACAATTCACCAGACCCTAAAGAAACCATCCGGTTGATGAAAAGTATTTAGTCTAAAGAAAAAAGGTTAATTGTGCTCCCTGCTTTTCACCGTCCTTCTATTCCAATTCTGAATGTCTTCTTCCAGTTTTTTCTTTTCTTTCTCTGACAATCCCTTTTGCATCATGGCGAGCATATCTGGCTGACCTGCATCTACCCAGCAGGTGAACCAAAAATCCCCAACCATTTTGATAGAAGCCCTCATTCTCCGCTCGACTTGTCCATCCAATAATTTATCATAAGCCAAAGAATATTTTTTTGAATACACTTTCACAGTAGTATTTCCTCTCTCTTCATAAGAGTATTTTTTATCTTCAGGAAATTTCAAAGACAATTCTTTTTCGAATCTCAATACCGAATCCATAGCATGGTGTGCTTCAGTTACCGCTTCCCATGCTTTCATTTGTGGCTGTTCGATATATTCTGCTTTTCCTACAAAAAAATCATACTCATCAGAAAGCAGTTCCGGCAACCGGGATTCCCAAAAACCATGGATGCCATACTGTCCGGTAAGCTGGCCATTATAGTTCTCAGTGGTATGAAGCGGTACATTGGCATCACCAATATAGTGTCCAATATCCGCTGAAGTACGAAGAATACCATCCACATCACCCCTTTGGAATGCACTTGTCAAAAAGTTTTTCATGCTCATGATATGCCAGGGCACAATGCCATAAGCCTGCAAAGTATCTTCTGTATATTTTGCCACCGCATCATTCCAATACTTGGGCACTTCGTAGAGCGCACTGTCACCATATACATCCAAATCGATGTAGTGTCTGGCAGCTTCTCCTTCAACGGAATACCTTCTCATATCAGGATTTACGGCATTTTCTATCAGATACTGTATGTGTTTTTTGTAAAAAGGCATCATTTCCGGTGGCAGTGTAAATACTGCCAATCTATTGATCCGCTTGTGTGCGAAAAAACCCCAGGAGAAAGACGTACAGGGAATCGAGAACAAAAGAATACAAACAAATATTTTTACTTTCATATTTATGAAAATACCTAAAGCCAAGTGTGTTTCAAATTAGTTAGAATTTCAGAAACTTAGAAATTGGAACAACTAATTCTCTAAGAATTTTAAAACAGAGTGTCATTCACCACTGACAATAATTATATTCGCTCATGCACTTTCGAAATGCCTTTCTAATCATTCTAACCGTTCTACTGCTTTCAGCATGCACGGTCATAAAAACCAAAATGGCTACAAGTGTGGTAAAAAAAAGTGTGGCCAAGTCAGCACTTTTTAATAGCCATTTTACCGGATTTGTGCTTTACGATCCGAAAACAAAGCAATACCTGCAAGAATACAATGCAGACAAATACTTTGCTCCAGCATCTAACACGAAACTATTTACATTCTATTCAGGACTGAAAATATTGGGAAATTCAGTGCCTGCATTGAAATATGTAATCAACGAGGACTCTTTGATTTTTTGGGGAACTGGCGATCCTACATTTTTACATCCGGACTTTTCTGATCAACCAGTTCTTGAGTTTTTGCAAAATACAGATAAGGATTTGTACTATGCCACAGGCAACTTTCAAGACACCCACTATGGTGCCGGGTGGGCATGGGATGATTATTCTTATTACTACCAAACCGAACGATCTGCCATGCCCATTTATGGCAATACGGTCAACTTTGTAAGAGATTCAGTAAAATCGGAATACGAAATTGTCCCGCCTTTTTTCAATGATTTTTCAGATATCCTTGATCAGGAAATGCCATCATTTTACCCCAATAGAAGTCTGGAACATAACATCTTTCCATATTACCCTGATTCTTCAAAAAGCGATAGAAAAAACAGGATTCCATTTAAAGTATCGGACGAACTATTGGTAACCCTATTGATGGACACCCTTAAGAAACCAGTCAATATCATACCCTACAAACCTAGAGAATCCAGTATTACTCTTTATAGTGAAGGCTCAAATAAGGTATATGCCATGATGCTAAAGGTTAGTGACAATTTTTTAGCCGAACAAATACTCTATATGTGTGCTGCTGAAAAAGGGGACACACTTAATTCATCAAGAATCAGGAATTACATGATCACCAACCATCTTGATGACCTTCCTTCTCCTCCCGTCTGGAAAGATGGCTCAGGACTATCCAGATACAACCTTTTCACTCCAAGGTCAATGGTGGTACTTTTGGAAAAAATCAAACAGGAACTACCAGAAAGCACATTGCTCGCATTGCTTCCTGTCGGTGGAATAGATGGCACATTGAAAGAATGGTACAAATCTGAAACTGGTGAACCTTATGTTTTTGCTAAAACCGGGACTTTCTCTAATAACCACGCTCTTTCGGGTTTTATCCGAACAAAAACAGGAAAACTGCTCACCTTTAGTTTTATGCACAACAACTACAACTCTCCTTCTACTCCTGTGAAATTGGAAATGGAGAAAACGTTGAGATTAATTAGAGATAAATATTAGTTGGTATGATATGACGGTAGTGCGGGCACTACTATTTCACCCGATCAATAGTATATTGTACAAGTTGTTCTAAGGATGTTCTGCTGGGTGAAGGAGGAAAGGTATTCAGGATTTTTATAGCATCTTTATGATATGTAGTCATAACGGATTCAGCATATTCGATCCCTCCTTTTGTTTTCACAAAGTGAATAACTTCATTTACCTTTTTAGTATTTTCACTATGATTTTTAATAATTCCCTTGATGTTGTTTTTTTCCACCCAGGTTGCATTTCTCAAGGCATAGATAAGCGGCAAAGTCATTTTCTTTTCTCTGATGTCAATACCAAGGGGTTTCCCTATTTCCTGCACACCATAGTCGAACAAATCGTCTTTTATCTGAAAGGCCATACCCACCTTTTCCCCAAACTCACCCATTCTAGCGATAGCATTTGCATCTGCACCTGAAGATGCAGCACCCACCTTGCAACATGCTATAATGAGACTGGCTGTTTTTTGTCTTATAATATCGTAGTAAATCTCCTCTGTAATGTTCAGTTTCCTGGCCTTTTCCATTTGCAACAACTCCCCCTCACTCATTTCTCGAATGGCCTCTGAAACTATTTTAAGCAAAGTGAAATCTTCATTCTCAATCGAAAGCAACATGCCTCTTGAAAGCAAAAAATCACCCACTAACACAGCAATTTTATTTTTCCAGAGCGCATTTACAGAAAAGAACCCCCGACGGTAGTTTGAGTCATCCACCACATCGTCATGTACCAAGGTAGCGGTGTGTAACAATTCGATAAGCGATGCTCCCCGATAACTTGATTCGTCAATCCTTCCGGTAGTTCCTGCACTCAAAAAGACGAACATCGGACGCATCTGTTTGCCCTTTCTCTTGACTATATAGGTCATGATTTTATCAAGCAACATCACATTACTTTTCATGGAATTTCTGAATTTTTTTTCAAATTCAGCCATCTCATGGGCAATAGGAATCTGTATATCGGATATTTTTATGGGCATTCGAGTGCAATAATAATATAATGTTCTTTAGTAGTTTATTTCCCACTTAAATATTTGTCTGAGAAAGGAGAAATATACAATGTCCTGTTTGCTACCGTGAGAATAAATACAAAAACACACTCGCTAGAATAATAATTCCACCCTCTCATCATGAATGAAATAATTTTCGGATTACTTTTTTTGATACGTAAAATTCTCCTGGGGTTGATAATTGTACCGCAAAATCAACAACTCACCTAATTAATGAATAAATTGTCCTCATTATATTTAACAGCAAATAACAAAAATGAACAATCAGAAAGAGTCTTTTATTCTAGCTTCCAAACATGGAAACAAATCCTTCTTATCTGATGTGAGGTATGAGAAAAATGGTATCAAAAAAGCTGTTGTTCTGTTTATTCATGGATTTAAAGGTTTCAAAGACTGGGGCTATTTTAATTTGATGGCTGATCATTTTTCAGATACAAATTTTGTGTTTGTAAAAATGAATCTCTCTCACAACGGTACTACTCCGGAAAGTCCACTTGACTTTGCTGATCTTGAAGCATTTGGCAATAACTAAGCATTCGTGCGGCCGATAGGCCAAGCATGAATGTAGTGTTGAACGAACCGTAGTTGGTATTTGGCAGATAGTCTTATGGGTTTTTCGGTCTGTGGATTTGGTTGACCTGTAGATTTAAGTAGGTCTTTGA